>PXBQ01000410.1 GCA_003566875.1 Spirochaetaceae bacterium
GGGAGATGCTGCCCGGAAAAGACCTGGTTCTTCTTCGGAACGGAAGGTCGGATTTAATCGATCTCGTAACGTGCATCTGTCTGTACGCGGTCGAGGCGGAGAAGATCCGCCGGAAACTGTCGCATCCGGTCGTGATGAGTGTGCTCGATTCCGCGACGAGCCTGGACGCGCTTCCGTTTACCGCCGAGGAGGCCCAGTCGTTGCGGGCAATTTGGCCCACCGATACGGTTGGGCGGCTTCGCGACATTGTGCGCCACCGTGAGACGTTCGGAGTAGACGTGCGGCGTTCACGACACAACTACAACAGCCGGCGGTCCGAGCGATGGATCTCTCAGGTCGCAGACGCTACGCGCGACTTCATCGGCTGCTACCCGTCGGCGCTCGGCGACGACTTCGCGGTGCACATCATCAGTAGCAACACGCATTCGGTCACAAACTGCATCAACCCGTGGTTTCGCGAGCAGCACGACAATATCGTGACGTGGGCGCGATCGATCTTGCACCCGTACCTCGATGAGGACTGGGAGCATCCGTCGGACCTGATTTATGCGTTGGCACGGGAGTACTGTGCGGCGTCTCCGGAGCGGGGGCCGATGCCGGACGACGCCGGCGTGGCGCGCGGTGTGTACTGGATGAAAGAGACGGCGTCTACCGGAATCCAGGTGCAGCTGATCGACAGTGCGCGCTTGTCGCAGAGTGGGCTCGATCCCGCGATTCGACCGCCGAACGACGGCAAGCGGTTCCTGATCGTGAACATCGACTACGCGTTCGGCGAGCAGGCGCAGCACATTATGCGAAACCTTCTGATGCTGTTCGGGCGAAACCTCGAGAGCATCAACTTCCTCGGCAAAGCCGGCGCGCTCGTCGGACGCCGTGGTGACATCCTCGTGCCGACGGCTTTCGTCGAGCAGAGTACCGACTTTTTCCAGCCCATGCCCCGCGACATGGCCGACGACGCCGAACTTCTTGGCCTTCGGGGACGACGCGTCCACGCCGGGCCGATGCTCACGGTCGACGGAACCCTTCTTCAGAACCGCCTTATGCTGCGGTTCTACCGAAAACTCTGGGGATGCGTCGGTCTCGAGATGGAAGGGTCTTACTACTATCGGCAGGTGCTCGAATCGTCGCAACTCGGCGTGATCGCCGATGACGTCGCTCTTCGTTTTTTCTATTACGTGTCCGATTTGCCGCTCGAACACGGCGCGGCGCTTTCCTCACCCTTGTCGGCGACAGAGGGGCTTCCGCCCTTATACGCTATCACCCGGTCTATTTTGAGTGGTATTTTCCGTCGTCAATCCGTGTGATACGTCATCGATGAGCTTCTGGAGTTCCTCCGCGTCAAGAGGTTTCGCAACGTAACGCGTCATTCCTGCATCACGAAACCGCGCCCGATCCTCCTGCCCCGTGTACGCGGTCATCGCGACGATCGGGACTGCGTGATCTAGAACGGACGATGTTTCGTCGCGGATGATGCGCGAGGCTTCGATTCCGTCCAACTGCGGCATTTGAACGTCCATGAGCACGATGTCGTAACGGTTCTTCGTCAGCTCTTCGATCGCTTCGCGACCGTTGTCCTTCGTGACGACAGTCACACCATCGCGTTTCAGGATGTGTTGCGCGACGATTTGGTTGATCCTATTGTCCTCGACGAGAAGAACACGTGTGTTTCTCATGAATCCTCGGTGACGATCAGTCGTATCTGCGCCGGAGGCGCGTAACTCACTTTCGATAGACAACCCATAACAAGAATATAATGCCTCGGCTCGGCCGGGGAAAGCCGAGCTTGCCCGTCACGCGTGCGACTTTGCGTGGTTGAGCAAAAAAGCGAGTAACTCGTCGTACTCGACGAAGCGCGGAAGGTCAGGAAATTCGGTCGCGATGCGGTCCGGCGCGCGAAATAACGCACCGTGGTCGGCTGCCATGATCATCGAGAGGTCGTTGTACGAATCACCGACCGCGGTGACCTCGAGCCCCATCGAACGAAATGCATCCACCGCGCGTTTCTTGCCGTCCTGCTGCCGAAGCTTGTATCGTCGGATCATGCCCGTTGAGTCGACGACCAGTTCGTTACAAAATAGCGTCGGGCGCCCGAGCTGGTCCATGAGGCTATCGGCGAACTGCACAAACGTATCGGAGAGGATCACGACCTGGCGACTCGCCCGGAGAGTATCGAGAAATCGCGATGCACCCGGTAGCGGGTTGATCGTCGCGATCACGGACCGGATATCGTCGAGGCCGATGTGATTCCGGGTGAGTATCTCGATACGGCGTCGCATGAGCTCGTCGTAGTCGGTTATATCGCGTGTCGTGAGACGGAGATCGTCGATGCCGGTCTTTTCGGCGACGCTTATCCATATCTCGGGTACAAGAACGCCTTCGAGGTCTAAGCATACGAGTTTCACGCCGCATTTATACCATGTATCGTCGGCTGTATCCACGGGTATTCGCTGAGAAGGATCCTCTCAGCCGTGCGTCGGCAATCGTGGTGTCAATCGTGGTTATCGTGTCTGTCGATTTCCGCACCGAAAAACTCGCCGTCGCGCATCGCCGGCTGAAGCGACAACTCATCGGCGATCGAGTCCGACGCCATCATACGCGACAATCTCTGCACGCTCGACAGAATTTGTGTCTGCTCCCACTGTTCGAGGCGTTCGAACTCGCGAACAAAAGCTTCCTGGAAGAACGTGGGATTCGTGTCCAGCACCGCGCGGCCGTTTTCGGTGATGGTAAGCGTGACTTTCCGGCGATCGTTCTCGCTTCGGCGCCGGACCGCGAGGTTCTTCGATTCCAGCCGGTCGATAATGCTCGTGACGGTCGCTTGGCTCAGGCTGACCTGGTTGGCGAGGTGGCCGATCGTGATACCGTCGTGATCGGCGATCTCCCGGAGCAGGACCAACTGCGGCCCGGTAAGCCCGAACGTCTTGGCAAGGTATCGTGAGTGGATGTCTATTGCACGAATAATGCGCCTGAGACCGATTAGGACTTCCTGGCTTGTTTTTTGTTCTCCGCTCATTGTTTTTCCCATGTCATCGGTCTTCAATTTCTCGTCGGGACTCGCGCGAAGAACGACGCAAACAGCCGCATACTGCATTTATTGGGCGAGCTTGACAAGCCGTCCGGACGGTCTCGCAGCGCCGTTGCGGTTTCGACGCGAATCTTTCTATTCCAAAATATTTGAATACGCTTGAATTGTCGAGAGATTTTTTTGGACTATTAAGATAAATTAGACATAAGAGGCAATAATTTCATCGAAAGAGTCAAAAAATGATGCTTTTTTAAGCGCGACTACGGAAAAAATCCATAGAGAACTATTGAAAATGCTTGACGTTACTCGGGAGAAGCTATAATTTGAGACAGGATTGACGAAAAAAAATGGATGATCAAACGAACGAACACGAACCAAAGGTCAAAATCAAGATCGAGAATGTATTCAAGATCTTTGGAAAACATCCGGAGCGCGCGCGCAAGATGCTCGCGGACGGGGTTTCCAAGGACGAAATACTGAAAAAAACAGGGCAGGTGGTCGGCGTTGCAGATGCAAGTTTCGACGTGTACGACGGTGAGACTCTCGTCGTCATGGGGCTCTCGGGAAGCGGAAAATCGACGCTGTTGCGGTGCGTGAACCGCTTAATCGAGCCGACCTACGGCCGGATCACCGTCGACGGTGTCGATGTCGTAGAGATGGACACCATCGAGCTGCGCGAACTCCGCCGAAAGAAATTCGGGATGGTGTTTCAGAGTTTTGCGCTGTTCCCGCACAAGACCGTCGTACAGAACGTCGAGTTTGGGCTTGAGGTGCAGGGGATCGATGCTGAGGTTCGTCGCGACAAGGCGACGCGGGCGCTTGATCTCGTCGGCCTCGGTGGATGGGGAGAGTACTACCCAGACAACCTATCGGGCGGGATGAAACAGCGCGTCGGTTTGGCGCGCGCGCTCGCCGCCGAGCCGGACGTGCTTCTGATGGATGAAGCTTTCAGCGCGCTTGATCCACTCATCCGGACCGATATGCAGGACGAACTCCTGTCTCTCGAGACGCAAGTCAAGAAAACCATCTTGTTCATTACCCATGACCTGGACGAAGCGCTCAAAATGGGCGACCGCATCGTGCTCATGAAAGACGGCGGAATCGAGCAGATCGGCACGGCCGAGGAGATCCTTGGGAAACCCGCGAGCGATTACGTCGCACGGTTCGTCGAGAACGTGGACATCACCAAGGTCCTTACCGCATCGGACGTCATGAAAAAACCGACTTTCGTCGCATTTCTCAGGGATGGACCGCGGACCGCGCTACGCCGGATGCGCGACGCCGGTCTTTCGGGTATATACGTCGTGCGGCAGAATCATGAGCTGGTTGGATACCTCTCTGCCGAACGCGCGGCAGAGGCGGTCAAAAAGGAAGAGAAATGGATCGATCACCTAATTGACGGTGACGATGTGCCGACTGCGGCGTTAGACGCGCCGATCAGGCAGATTTTTCCATTGGTAGCCGACGCCAAAATGCCCGTCGGCGTGGTCGATGAGAAAAACATTCTCCGTGGCGTGATCGTGCGCGGTTCCGTGCTCGGAGCGCTTGCCGAGAGAGGAGAGTACAATGACTGATTTGATTCCTCAGATCCCTCTCGCGGCGTGGATCGATGCCGCGTTGAGTTTCACGACGACGCTTTTGTCGCCGCTCACGCGAGCCGTTTCGGGTGTCCTGAGTACGGGTATCCGCGGCATGGTAGACGGTTTAGTTTTCATCCCACCGTGGCTCTTCGTCATAATTGCCGCGGCCGCTGCGTGGAAGATTGCCGGACGGAAAGTCGCGATTCTTGCCGCGCTCGGCATGTTGCTTATCTGGAATCTCGGCCTGTGGCGTCCGATGATTTCGACGCTATCGCTTGTTTTGATCTCGACTCTGATCGCGGTCGCGATTGGGTTGCCTCTGGGTATTCTCGCGGCGTTGAATGACCGCTTTTTTTCGTTCATTCGGCCTATCCTGGACTTCATGCAGACGCTACCGGCGTTTGTGTATCTGATCCCTGCGATTCCGTTTTTTGGACTCGGAGCGGTATCGGCGATCATGTCGACCGTTATCTTCTCGATACCGCCGGCTATACGGCTTACGACGCTCGGTATACGGCAGATCGACGCCGAGTTGATAGAGGCGTCGGACGCGTTTGGATCGACGACGATGCAGAAGTTGATCAAGGTGCAGATCCCGATCGCCACTCCGACGATTATGGCCGGAGTAAACCAGACGATAATGTTGTCGCTCTCGATGGTCGTTATCGCGGCGATGATCGGGGCCGGTGGCCTCGGTGGCGAGGTATGGCGCGCGATTCAGCGTCTGCGCGCGGGTGCCGGCTTTGAAGCCGGTATCGCGGTCGTTATCCTCGCGATGATACTGGACCGGATAACGCAGAAAATCGGTGCGGGTCGCCAACGCTCGGTGGTAACCGGGGATGCGGATGAAAAGTCCGACGATACCTCGGAAACCGACGCGGCGTAGTCCGCGGCCGATCGGCTTTTTGTGACGGTTGTTTTCGAACTGTCTTCTTTATTGGATGTGTGCCGGTTTCGTTGATCCGGTCCACGGGAAATCCTTTCAAAATTATATTCCTGAAGGAGGGAATCGTATGAAAAAAGCCATGAAAATTGGTTTGGTTTTTGCGCTTATCGTATCGTTCGCCGCAATGACGGCGTTCGCGGGGGGAGCAAAGGAAGCGGCGCAAGAAGTCGAGCTTCTGTACGTCGAGTGGGCCGGTGAGGTCGCCGCGACGTTTGTCGCTCAGGTTCTTCTTGAAGAGATGGGTTACGACGTTACCGTCACCTCGGTCAGCGCCGCAGCGATGTGGCAGGGAATCGGGGCCGGAGCAGCGGATGCACATTTGGCCGCGTGGCTCCCGGGAACGCACGGTGAGTACCTCTCTCAGACCGAAGACGGTCTTGAGGTCCTGAGTCCGCTTCTCGAAGGCGCCCGAATTGGGCTTCTCGTCCCGACTTACGTCACTGTCGACAGCGTCGCGGAGATCGAAGCGAACGCCGACCGATTCGGAAATCGGATCGTCGGAATCGACCCGGGGGCCGGCTTGATGCAGGCGACCGAGGACGCGATCGACGTGTACAGTCTCGACAGCGTCGAGTTGATCGAGGGCAGCGACGCGACGATGGTCGCCGAGCTCGCCCGCGCGTACGACAACGAGGAATGGATCGTCGTGACGGGATGGACGCCGCACATCAAAGAAGCGATGTTCGACCTGAAGTACCTCGAAGATCCTGAACTGGTGTTCGGTGCCGAAGAGACTGTCTCGGCGGTCGTCCGAAACGGGCTCCGAGAGGAAATGCCGGAAGTCGTCGAATTCCTCGACAACTTCTACTGGACGCCCGACCAGGTTGCGAGCCTGATGCTCATGAACGACGAAGGCGGCGATCCTTATGACAACGCCAAGCAATGGGTTGCGGATAATCGTTCTGTCGTCGATGCCTGGTTGCCGAACTAAGGCGCAGGACCAAATCAGGGTTGTGTAACCCACCGAACGGCATAACGTCGTTCAGAAGGCTGTCTACTCCGGTAGGCAGCCTTTTTTTATGCTCAGATCCGAGGACGACGCTCTCATCTGCTATGGCTCGCGCCACACAGTGACACGGTTGCGTCCGTTCAGTTTGGACTCGTACAGTGCCTGGTCGGCCCGGTCGAGCAGGATCTCGAGGCTCTGCTCGTCCACGCCGGTATGACACGTCACGCCGAGGCTCATCGTTATCGACATCAGACCGGCCTCTGTTTCGATCGCGGTGGTCTCGACGATTTTCCTCAGCCTTTCGGCGGTAGTCGCGGCCGCCTCGACCGTGATGTTCGGCAACAGAATGACGAACTCCTCACCGCCGTACCGCGCCGCGACGTCGACCTTGCGCAGAGATTCATCGAGCTGCGTTGCGAACTTCTTCAAGACCGAGTCGCCGATCGCGTGCCCATACGTGTCATTGATGTCCTTGAAGTGATCGAGATCGATCAGGACGAACGAAACCGGTCTTCCGTACCGAACGGCGAGATCGATTTCTTTTCTCGCGAGTTCTGCGAAATGGCGTCGATTATAGAGGCCCGTCAACGGGTCTACGGTTGCGAGCCGTTCGATCTTGTCGAGCAGCCGCTTTCGATCGGTGACATCGTGTAGCGACACCAGGTATCCGA
>PXBQ01000517.1 GCA_003566875.1 Spirochaetaceae bacterium
ACGACTTTCTCGACGCACTCCATGAGTTGCTCGCGCGGAAAGTGCTCGAGGAACAGAACCGCGGGGATCCCGTCGAGCAGAATCTTGTCGCCGATGTTCTCGCGGATCTCCTCGAGCGTGACGTCGCCTTGCGGGAGCGGCGTCAACGCCTCGAGTCCGTCAAACGGCATCCGCTCGAGATACGGGAGGAGTTGGCGGAAGTACCCGTCGATGTGAATGTGCGTGAACTTGCCTGCCGCGCGGAGCTGTCGGGACCGTTTGAAGTACCACGGCTCGATGTATCGTTCGTAAAAGTCCGCCGAGAGGTACGCCGCCGCGACGTTCTCGCCGAAGTTCACGATCCTCACGAGCGACGATGCGGCGAGGTCCAAGTACAGCTGATCGTAGCCGGCGTCGATGACCGCGAACAGCCGCTCGATCTTTTCGGGGTAATCCATTATCGCGTAGATGAAGTCTTCGAACTTCATCCACTGCTGCGCGAGCGCGAAGTACGGGCTCTTCGGCACGTAGAACTGCCCGTAGCCACGGTCGCCGACAAACTCGAGGCCACGCGCAAACGACTGCTCGTTCAACCGAATCTCTCGTCGCGCAAGTACCCACTCGAGCGCATCGAGGTCGTCCGCGTTTTTGGCGGGAAACTCTATCGTCCGCCACGTCTTGTCGACGGTGAACTCGAGGGTCTCTTGCAGCTCGCCGTGTGGAGTGTGGTATGTGCGGATGATCATCTGATCTGATCGACGTTCGGTGATTTTTACGTCCGGTGCGAATCCCGATACGATCGCCGACTCCATGCCGGTGTAGTAATCGATGTACCGCATCGACGCCCCGACCTCGTCGTAGATCTCGGTGACCGACTTGTCGCGGATCTCATTGGGAAGCGTTTCAAACTGCCGATGCCACGCGATCCACGGCTCAAACCGCGGCTGGAAGAAGACGTGAGGAACCGGCCGGCCGTCAAACACGCGAAGATTCATCTCTTTGAACGTCATTTCAACACCTGTTTCTTCGCGGTTCGGCTATTCGATGTACCCGGACGGTGGCCGCCGCGGCAATAGAGTGATTCCTACAAAACCGATTATCGGCGACAGGAAAAACGAGATCGCAAACCACACCCAGAAGTTCCGGTTCTGGTTCTTCGCGCCCTTTCCGACGAGGTAACAAAAAAACACCCACAGAGCCGTTCCAATTAATCCCATACGGTTAATATAGTACTGCGAGCACTGGAGATCAACTCGACCGTTAGCGATCGGTATTGGCGGTTTCGGTTATACACCAGTTTGGCCGAACCACCGACCGGTCGATTGTGAACGGCGGGCGACAGCAGGCAGCGAGGCACGGAAACGCCGGCACCGTCCAGTACGCCGGCCGTTCGGGATCACGCGGCAATCCGGTCGAGGGAAAAAGCTCGTATACGGGCGTGTTCTCGTCTACTCGGTAGACTCCCTCGAACGGCTCACCGTCTAGTGTCTCGGCATTGCGCACGGCATATTCGGCCGGACCGAGCTTGTACCGCGATCGTTCGATGAATCGCACTTCGTGCCGGAACACCGTCCATCGTGTTGGGAGCAGGCCCGTCGACGTGTCAATCTCTTCCGACCGGATCGGCGCCCAGAACTCCTCGGTGCGAAGATGCCCGGATTCGGACCAGGCCTCACCGCCGAGCATCGCGTGAAATCCCGGTCCAAGAATGGTCGGCTCGTCCGGGATCGGGCTCGGCAACTTGATTACACCGGCATCAGGGTCAACCATGATCTCGGTCACGACGACCGGCGCATGTTCACTCGCCGCCAGACCGGTTATAGGGTCGATCTCAACTTCGATGATCTCGGCCGGGGGTTCATCTCGGTCGGACTCTTCAACGGCGATCGATTCCATGTAGCGGCGCCAGACGATCGACGAGTGGATGCTGTCGATCCGGAAATCAAACTCGCGGAGATCGTCGGTGTGCTCGTACACACCGTCGCCGGCGTAGACGTATCGCATCGGCGTGCCGTCGTCTTCGCCGAACCACACGGTCGTCACGAGGTCGCCCGTATACCCGACGAACCACGCGTCGACGTTTCGGTCGCTCGTCCCGGTTTTCCCCGCGACGCGATGCCCTCCAACGGCCGCGCGCCATCCGGTGCCGTCGGTGACGACGTGCGCGAGCATGTCGTCCATAATGTACGCGACCGCTTCCGGCAGGACTTTCGAGCCGGTGGTTTCGTTATCATTGATGTCGTTGTGGTTTTTCGGCTCGGCGTCGGTTTCAGCTCCTGCTTCAACCTTGTCGTGCCGGTATAGCACCTCGCCGTCGGCGGTTTCCACTTTCCGAATTGCGAACGGGTTGGGACCACGCGTGCCGTCGATGAAAACTCCGTACGCGGCGGTCAGCTCGAGCGGAGTGACTCCATGTTCGAGACCTCCGAGCGCGAATGCGCGATGGTGTTCGCGTCCGTCGCGTTCGGTCAGCGTCGAGAATCCGTACCGGCGGACGTGGTCGGCTACCCGTTCTACCCCGACCTCGTCGATCACCCTTACAGCGGCGGTGTTTATCGACATCGCGAGCGCCTCGCGGTACGTGACCGGACCTCGGTAGACGTTGTCGTAGTTGCGTGGCCACGCGACCGTCCGGTCGTCGATCGACTCGACCAAAGGAGCGTCGGCTACGACCGTTCCGGGGTATCGACCGTCCATGATCGCCGTCGCGTACACGAAAGGTTTGAACGCCGAACCGGGTTGCCGAGTTGCCTGCGTCGCGCGGTTGAAGCTGTCGGTGCTCCGTCCACCGACCATCGCAAGGATCTCGCCGGTTGCAGTGTCGAGAGAGACTAATGCGGCCTGGGGCTGCTCGGTCGGACGCCCATCGATTTCCTCGACGTCGATATCCGGGATCGACCCACCGTCGAATGCGTCGTCGATCGCGTCTTCGGCTTCGATCTGTTTGTCGCGGTCGAGTGTCGTGTATACCCTCAATCCACCCGTGAACACCTTCTCGGATCCGTACTCGTCGATGAGCGCGTCACGGACGTGCTTGATAAAGTGGTGGGCGCGACCTTCGCCAAGAGCCGACACCGTTCGTGCCGACGGCGTCGGCACTGCGGTCGCCGCGGCCTCGGCCGCCGCGTCGGGTGTCGCGTATCCCTGCTCGACCATAAGGTCGAGGACAAGGTCGCGTCGGCTCCGCGCTCCCACGGGGTTGTTCACCGGTGAGTAAAACTCCGGCGAACGCGGTAGCGCCGCGAGTAGTGCGGCCTCGGCGAGTCCGACGTCGCTCACGCTCTTGCCGAAGTACAGTTGTGACGCCGCCTCGACACCGTACGTTCCACTGCCAAGGTAGATTTCGTTGAGGTAACGTTCGAGAATTTCCGCCTTCGAGTGAGACTGTTCGATCCTCCGCGCGAGGTAGACTTCCTGGACTTTTCGGGCGAGTGTCTGTTCCCGTCCGAGGAACAAGTGACGAGCGAGTTGTTGCGTAATTGTGCTCCCACCTTCGACGATCCGGCCGTGAAGAATGTTCTGTACGAACGCACGTCCGACTCCCCGGAGATCGACGCCGCGGTGCCTGCGAAAACTCCGATCTTCGACCGCGATGAATGCGTTGGCCACGACATCAGGGATATCGGAAAACGCCATCCAGACCCGGTTCTGTACGAACAGTCGGCCGAGGATCTCGCCGTTGGCATCGAAAAGTAGTGTTGTCTCGGCGGCGGCATAGTCCTCGCGGAGCTCGGGTATCTCGGCCACGACATTGAGACCCCAGATCGTCACTCCGATCATCGCGGTTAAGAAGAGCACACCGACCGCGGCTGCGATAGCCGCCGGCGTCGAGAGAGCAGTGTACCGATTGCGCACCATATAGTAAAACGTACGCCCGGTTCGTGTCGGAGTCAACTCGAGGGAACAGCCGGGCTCTTCGATCCTGCGGCCGGGCCGCCGTGTGAGGCCGGGAACGTGAGCGTGTACGTCGTTCCGGGCGGTGAGGTACACGTGATCGTCCCCGCCAGCTGCTCGACGAGCGACTGAACGAGTTCACGGCCGAATCCGTGCTTGCCGTCCTGCGTCGCATCGTGATCGGCCACCCCGACGCCGTCGTCTGAGACCGTGAGCACGAGAGCTTCAGCGGCTCTCTTCAAGGAGATCGCGATCTTTCCGGGGCGTCCGTCCGGGAACGCGTGTTTGAGCGAGTTCGTCACAAGCTCGTTGACGATGATGCCGATCGGTTGCGCGAAGCGGACGTCGAGCGGCTCATCGACTATATCGTACGATATCGTGTGCTCGGCCGATCCGTACGCGCCCGCGATGCCCGCGGCGACGTCGTGGATATACCTCTGCGCGTGAACGTTCAGGAATGTCGAACCGGTGTGCAGCATTTCGTACAAGACGACGATTCCGTTGAGCCTGGTGCGTGCCCGTCTGAGCGCCTCCGCGGTGGCGGGATCGGTCGCCGCATGTTCCTGGAGCGACAGCAGACTCGATATCACCGAAAGGCTGTTCTTCACCCGATGATTCACTTCGCGTGCGAGAACTTCATGGTTCGCGACGGCCGTGCTGAGCTCAAGTTCGCGGCGTCTGCCGGCGGTGAAGATCGATCTCAGGCCGAATACGGCGAACAACATCATGATCGAGATCACGAGTGCGACGGTCTCGGCGGTCGCGTCGTAGACCGCGGTGCCGGCGTGCCATGTGTTGTAGATCGAGACCGTCCGGCGCACCGCCATCAGAAAAAGCGCCGCCGAGAGCAAAGCCCACGATGCGAAGTGGTGCGTTTTTCTTATCGAGAGTGCGGCCGTAACCGCCGTGAAGTACTGGATGGCCGTCGAAAGCGACAGGACAATGACTCCCAGCATCTTTGGGCCCCCGGGTTTTTAGCTCTCGGTGAATTGTCATTATACAGGGTTTTCCGGATTTTGTTTGGAAAACCTTCGATTCTTTGTGACGTCGTAACGCTTCCGGAAACCGATCGGCTGACATCGATCCGCGTCTCGGGGTACAATCGCGCGAGATCAATTGCCGATCCGTCAACGGAGGACCCGATGTCTGAATACATGATCTACCCGTACCCAAAACTCACCGTTCCTCGGCCGGGGATGCTCTCGATACCAAACGGCACCACGATTGTGGTGGACGCGGCCGACGGTGCCTTGACCGACGAGCTCGAAGCGACCGCGCAGGCGTTTTGCGCGCTCGCACACGAAGCGTTGGGTTTTCACGGCAAGGTCACGACGCGCGCGGAGAACGACTCGAACCCGATTCGGCTGTCGATTGACGGTGCTATGAAGGCCGAAGCGTACCGGCTTAATGTCGACGATCGGGTCACGATCGTCGGCGGAAGCCGCTCGGGGGTATGGTTCGCGCTGGTCTCGCTTCTTCAGCTCATGCAGTCAACGCCGCGCCACGAGAGGCCGGCCGTCGCGGGTGAACCCCGCGCGTTTATGGTGCCGAAGCTGAACGTGATCGACGAGCCGCTGTATTCGTGGCGCGGCAGCATGCTCGACTGTTCGCGGCACTTTTTCCCGGTCGCCGTGATCAAGCGGTACCTCGATCTGCTCGCGTATCACAAGCTCAACGTGTTCCACTGGCACCTCGTCGACGATCAGGGATGGCGGCTCGAGATCCCGAAGTACCCTCGGCTCACCGAGATTGGCGCGTGGCGACCCGGCGACTCTCTGAACGGGCGGCCGTACGGCGGGTTTTACACCGCCTCCGACGTCGGCGAAATCGTTGCGTACGCCGCGTGCCGTGGGATCACGGTTGTACCCGAGATAGAGATGCCCGGACACTCGGCTGCCGCGCTCGCCGCGTACCCGGAGTTCGGTGTCGCCGGCGTCGAACACTCGGTGCCGACAACGTGGGGCATCCACGACAAAGTACTCGCGGTGTACAAGAGCGAGACCGAGCAGTTCATGAAGGACGTTTTGACCGAGGTTTTTCGGCTCTTCCCCGGCGGGTACATCCACCTTGGTGGCGACGAGTGTCCGCGCGAGCCGTGGCAGAGCGACCCCGCGTGCGCGCGCTTCATGGCCGAGAATGACATCCCGGATCTCAAGACTCTGCACGGGCGGTTCATGACGCGGATGTCGCAGTTTGTCGTCGACGCGGGCAAGGTGCCGATCGGGTGGGACGAGGTCTGCGACGCGCCGATCCCCACCGAGACGTGGGTCGCCGCGTGGCGACGGCCGGAGTTCGGGGTCGAGGCGGCGAAAGCCGGCCACTCGGTCGTGATGTGCCCGAGCCGCGTCGGGTGTTACTACGACTACAGGAACCTCGACGACCCGTCGGAGCCGGGGAACCTCGGCGTCTGTACCGTCGACGCCGTCGGCCGGTTCGACCCGACCGACGGCGTCCCGCGCGAGCTCCACGAGCGTATCGTCGGTTCGCAGGGCAACATCTGGACCGAGCGCATCGAGTTCGGCCGCCACCTCGAGTACATGGCGTTCCCACGGCTCTCGGTCCTCGCGGACACGCTCTGGGCAAATCGGCACGACTGGAACGGCGTCGGCCAGACACGCCTCACGGGCCACCTCGTGAAACTCACGGACCTCACCGTCCGGTACTATCCCGGACCGTGGGAGCGGAATGCCGATAACGGTTGACGAGCCCACGATACCGAAGGACAATGGCCCTGCATGTGCGGACAACAAACTCTCACTCTTTTTGAAGGCGGCCGCGACGGCTACCACACGTACCGTATCCCCTCGCTCTTGACGGCGGCGAACGGCGACCTGTTGGCGTTTTGCGAAGGCCGCCGTGACGGCGCGGGCGACAGCGGCCGGATCGACCTGTTGATGAAGAGCAGCTCCGACGACGGGCGTACCTGGAGCGATCAGCGCGTCGTCGTGAGCGAACCCGAGACGACGTGTGGAAACCCGTGCCCCGTCGTCGTCCGCGAAACCGGGCGTATCCTGATGCCGTTCTGCAAGAATCGCGCGGACGGCGGAGAGGCACTCATCAAGACGGGCAACGCGCCGCGGACGGTCTGGATTACGCAGAGCGATGATCACGGCCGGACGTGGTCGCCGCCGGAGGAGATCACGCCACACGTCAAGAAGAACGTCTGGACCCGGTACGCGACCGGACCCGGGCACGCGATTCAGTTGACAAGCGGCAGGATCGTCGTTCCGTGCGACCACAATACCGGCATTCGTTTTGATGAAA
>PXBQ01000141.1 GCA_003566875.1 Spirochaetaceae bacterium
GCAAACGATATCGACGGCGCGATGAACATCATCGCAGGCACCGCCCGAAGCATGGGTGTCGAGGTGGAGGCGTCGTAATGAAACGTGGGAAAAAATACATCGAAGCAGCGAAAAAGCTCGATCGGCAGGAATTGCACACGACCGAAAAGGCCGTCGCGATCGTGAAAGAGCTCGCTCGTGCGAAGTTTGACGAAACCGTCGAGGTTTCGCTCAAGATGAACCTCAAGAAGAGCGCGACGGTTCGGGACACCTTGGTGTTGCCGAATCAGTTTACCTCCGAGAAGAAGATTCTTGTTTTCGCAAAGGGCGACAAGGCGCAAGAGGCGCTCGATTCGGGCGCGACGTACGTCGGTGACGACGAGCTCATTCAGAAAATTCGCGACGGATGGCTCGACTTTGACATCGCGGTCGCAACGCCGGACATGATGAAGGACGTCGGGCGACTCGGGCCGATTCTCGGCCGACGCGGGTTGATGCCGAATCCCAAGACCGGTACGGTCACGTTCGACGTGAAGGCCGCGATCGACGAGCTCCGGAAGGGGCGCGTCGAGTTCCGTTCGGACAAGACCGGCGTTGTGCATCTGGCTGTGGGTAAGGTTTCGATGCCGCCCGAAAAGATAACCGAGAACATCGAATCGGTCGTAGCCGAGGTCGAGCGACGTCGGCCGGCCGACGCAAAAGGCGCGTTTATTAAGTCGATCGCGGTATCCTCCACGATGGGCCCCGGCGTCAAAGTGGCGACGGCTGCCGGCGAGACCGGAAAGTAGGGAGGCGCGTAATGGTAAACCACACGACAAAACTGCAACAGCACAAGATCGATTCGGTAGAAGCGATCAAGAAGAACCTCGGTGAGGCGCACGACTTCGTGTTTGCCGACTATCGGGGTTTGACGGTTTCTCAGATCACCGAACTTCGAAGCAGGTTGCGCGAGCGGAACGCCGAGTTGCGCGTCGTCAAGAACAACCACGCGAAGCTTGCGTTCCAGCAGATGCAGCTTCCCGACGTTTCGGAGTATTTTGTCGGTCCGACGGCGGTCGCGATCGCGCGAACCGATTCGGCGCCGGTTGTGAAGGCATTGTTCGATTTTGGCAGGGAGGGTCCGGTTACGGTCAAGGGCTCGTTGATATCCGGCGTGGTATTCGACGCGTCGCAGACCGAGGCGTACTCAAAGTTGCCGAGCCGCGACGAGTTGATCGCAAAACTGATGGGCACTATGCAGGCTCCGCTACAGAACTTCGTGTACGTTCTCAACGGTGTTACGACGAAATTGGCGCGAACGCTTCAGGCGGTCGCGGACAAAAAAGCCCAGTCGGGCGAGTGAAATCATCCGGCGTCAGTCTTCGAGTAACGCCATGCTGTCGCCGGTAAATTTAAGGAGAAGGTAATATGGCAACATTAACCAAGGATGACGTCCTTGAGGCAATCGCCGGTATGACGGTGCTTGAGGTCTCCGAGCTTGTAAAGGCTATGGAAGAGAAGTTCGGTGTAACCGCCGCCGCGCCGGTCGCGGTTGCCGCGGGTCCCGGTGCCGCTGCCGCTGATGCGGGCGCGGAGGTCGAGGAGCAGACCGAGTTCACCGTCGTGTTGAAGAGTTTCGGGGAGGGCGCGAAGATCCCCGTCATCAAAGAGGTCCGCGCGCTTACCGGTCTTGGCCTGAAAGAGGCAAAGGAGTTGGTAGAAGCCGGGGGCAAGCCTGTGAAAGAAGGCGTGTCGAAGGAAGAAGCTGCGCAGATCAAGGAAAAGCTTACTGCAGCTGGTGCAGAGGTTGAAGTCAAGTAAAACACTGATTCGTAGTATTCAACGAGTAATCGTATTCTCTGATCGGACCACCGGTACCCGAGGGCACCGGTGGTCTGTCTGTGCACTACCGCAAAGCGGGAGGAAGCTCTATGTTTGATCGAAATAAAGCCGTCGAACGTGTGTTCATCGGGAAGGATATCCGCCAGATCATGGACCTGCCTGATTTGGTCGAGATCCAGCTCGCGTCGTACGAGAAATTCCTCCAGAGGGAACGGATCATAGCGGGCGAACCCGTTCTCACCCAAGGTTTGGAAGAAGTCTTTCAGAGCGTTTTCCCGATTGAGAGTCAAAACGGCGACATGAGGCTCGAGTACGATCACTTCATACTCGACGAAGCCAATATCAAGTTCAACGAGACCGAGTGCAAACAGAAAGGTCATACGTTCGCTATCCCGATAAAGGCGCGGATCAACCTGATTTTCCTCGAAACCGGCGAGATCCGGCAGAAGGATATTTACGTCGGTGATATACCGCTCATGACCGACCGCGGAACGTTTGTAGTGAACGGCGCCGAGCGCGTCGTCGTTTCGCAGATCCACCGGAGCCCCGGTGTCATTTTTTCGCACGAAAAAGGCGTGTATTCTTCGCGCATCATTCCGTACCGTGGGTCGTGGCTCGAGTTCGAAATCGATCAGAAGAAAGAACTCGTGTACGCAAAGATTGACCGGAAGAAGAGAATTCTCGGGACGCTTTTCTTGCGCGCGCTCGGATTCGACACACGCGAGAAGATCATCGATCTGTGTTACCGCAGCGCGACCGTCGAAGTCGGCGCCGAAGAGGCGCAGCGCGAGGCTCTCATCGGCAAGGTCCTCTCGCGCGCGGTGTTCCACGACGTCGACGGAGAAAAGCGCAAGATGTACCGGGCGGGCGAGAAGCTTCATCCACACGACGTCGACGAGCTTCTGCACACCGGAATTCCGTCGGTCGAGATTATCGATTTTGAGAATCCCGAATCGCTGCACTCGGAGATTATTCTCAACTGTTTTGAAAGAGAGGAGGCGAAGTTCACGCGCGACGACGAGGGGCGTGACGAGCCGTCTCACGAGGACGCCTTAACGGCCGTGTACTCGGTGATCATGCCGGGTGAGCCGATCACGCTCGAAGGCGCCGAGAAGGACTTCAACTCGATGTTCTTCACGTCGCGACGGTACGATCTCGGGCGCGTCGGTCGGTACAAGCTCAACAAAAAATTCGATTACGAGAACCCCAGCGACGAACACGTCCTCACGAAAGACGACATCGTCAATACGATGCTGTACCTCATTCGGGTGTATATCGGCGAGACCAACGTCGACGATATCGATCATCTCGGAAACCGGCGGATCCGGTCGGTCGGAGAACTGCTCGGGAACCAGCTCAAGACCGCGTTCACGCGCATGGAGCGAATCGCCAAGGAGCGCATGTCGCTCAAAGAGACCGACACGATCAAGCCTCAGGATCTCATCTCGATTAAGCCGATCGTCGCGGCGATCAAGGAGTTCTTCGGCTCGAGTCAGTTGTCGCAGTTCATGGACCAAGTCAACCCGCTGTCCGAGTTGACGCACAAGCGACGACTCAACGCGCTCGGACCCGGCGGTCTGTCCCGCGATCGGGCGGGCTTCGAGGTTCGTGACGTTCACTACACGCACTACGGGCGCATGTGTCCGATCGAGACGCCCGAAGGTCCGAACATCGGGTTGATCGTGTCGCTCGCAAACTACACCACCGTGAACGACTACGGATTCCTCGAGACTCCGTACCGTAAGGTGAAGGACGGCAAGGCCAGTACCGAGATCGAGTATCTTTCGGCGATGGACGAGGAGAAATACTACATCGCGCAAGCGAACGCGCAGATCGACAAAGCCGGCAAGTTTCTGACCCCGCAGGTGTCGGTCCGAAAGTCCGGCGACTATACGACGAGGCCGCCGGCCGATATCCAGTACATGGACGTCTCGCCGAAGCAGATCATTTCGGTCTCGGCGTCATTGATCCCGTTCCTCGAACACGACGACGCAAACCGCGCGCTGATGGGGTCGAACATGCAGCGGCAGGCCGTGCCGTTGGTGTTCCCGGAGCCGCCCCGCGTCGGAACCGGAATGGAAGCAAAATGCGCGTACGACTCGGGCGTTCTCGCGAAGGCCCGCCGCGCCGGTACCGTCGAGTACGTCACGTCGCGGAAGATCATCGTCAAGCCGAACGGCGTCACCGGCGACGGCGAACGAGACGTATACGACTTGAACAAGTATCAGCGGACGAATCAGGACACGTGTTTCATCCAGAAACCGATCGTGAAACTCGGCCAGAAACTCAGCGCCGGCGACGTTATTGCCGACGGCCCCGCGACGTTCAAAGGTGAGCTTGCGCTCGGACGGAACGTGCTGGTCGGTTTTGTGCCGTGGAACGGGTACAACTACGAAGACGCTATTCTTGTGTCCGAAAAGATCGTCAAAGAAGATATTTTCACTTCGATTCATATCAAAGAGTTCTCAACCGACGTGCGGGAAACCAAGCTCGGGCCCGAGAAAATTACACGCGATATACCGAACACCGCCGAGAAGGCACTCGACCAGCTCGACGAAGAAGGCATCGTTCGCGTCGGCGCCAAAGTCGGCTCGGGTTATATCCTTGTCGGCAAGGTCACGCCGAAGTCCGAAACCGAGACGACGCCGGAGTTCAAGCTTCTCAACTCGATCTTCGGTGAGAAAGCCAAGGAAGTGCGCGACACGAGTCTGCGCGTTCCACACGGAATCGATGGAACCGTGATCGACGTGCAACGCCTCAAACGTTCGGAAGGCGACGACCTGAGTCCCGGAGTCGACGAGGTCGTGAAGGTTCTGATCGCGACGAAACGGAAGCTGCGCGAAGGCGACAAGATGGCCGGACGTCACGGCAACAAGGGCGTTATCGCGCGCGTGTTGCCTGAAGAAGATATGCCGTACATGGAAGACGGCACACCGCTCGATGTCTGTCTGAATCCGCTCGGTGTCCCGTCGCGGATGAACCTCGGCCAGATTCTCGAGACCGAGCTCGGGTGGGCCGCGGTGGCGCTCGACGAGTGGTACGCGACACCGGTTTTTGAGTCGGCCGGTAACGACATGATCGAAGAGCGCCTCAAGGCCGCCGGACTGCCGGTAAGCTCCAAGACGGCGCTTCGTGACGGTCGGACCGGAGAAATTTTCCAGAACGAGGTCATGGTTGGTTACATGTACATGCTGAAACTCCATCACCTCGTCGACGACAAGATGCACGCTCGATCGACCGGCCCTTACTCGCTCGTGACGCAACAGCCGCTCGGCGGAAAGGCACAGTTCGGTGGGCAGCGGCTCGGCGAGATGGAGGTCTGGGCGCTCGAGGCGTACGGCGCGGCGAACACGCTCCAGGAGCTCTTGACGATCAAATCCGATGACATGAACGGTCGTGCGAAAATCTACGAGAGTATCGTGAAAGGCGAGCCGTCGACGGCTGCGGGTGTGCCCGAGTCTTTCAACGTGCTTGTGCAGGAGCTGCGTGGACTCGCGCTCGACATCTCGATATATGACTCAAAAGGTAAACAGGTCCCGTTGACCGAGAGGGACGAAGAATTGATTAATCGACAAGGAAGCAATTTCTAAAACGGTTTTCATTCGCGGTGACGGTACGTCCAGGAGGCGAGTATGAGGGATATCCAGGATTTCGACAGTATCATGATCAAGTTGGCATCGCCGGATCAGATTCGCGCCTGGAGCTACGGTGAAGTCAAAAAGCCGGAAACGATAAATTACAGAACGCTCCGACCGGAGAAGGACGGGCTTTTCTGCGAACGCATTTTTGGAACGACGAAAGAGTGGGAGTGTTACTGCGGTAAATTCAAGTCGATTCGGTATAAAGGCGTGATCTGCGATCGCTGCGGGGTCGAGGTTACACACTTCAAGGTACGCCGAGAGCGAATGGGTCACATCGAACTTGCGTCTCCTGTCTCGCATATCTGGTACTATCGGTCGGTGCCGTCGCGGATGGGCCTGCTGCTCGATCTCTCGATCTCGGCGTTACGGTCGATCCTGTACTACGAGAAGTACATCGTAATCGACGCGGGTGACACCGATCTTGCAAAGATGGACTTACTTAGCGAAGAAGAGTTCATGGACGCGAAGGAACGGTACGGTATGTCGTTCACCGCGGGAATCGGCGCGGAAGCCGTCCGCACCTTGCTCGAAGGGCTCGACCTCGATGAGCTCTCGAGCGAGCTTCGCGCGACGATGGTCGAGAAAGGCGCGAAGGCCGACAAGCGACTGTTGAAGCGCATCGAGATCGTCGAAAACTTCCGCGACTCCAAGAACCGGCCCGAGTGGATGATCCTCGACGTGATCCCGGTGATCCCGCCGGAGCTTCGCCCGATGGTACAGCTCGACGGGGGGCGCTTCGCGACGTCCGATCTGAACGATCTTTACCGTCGCGTTATCAACCGGAACAATCGGTTGAAACGACTCATGGCCTTGAATGCGCCCGACATCATCATCCGCAACGAAAAACGCATGCTTCAAGAGGCTGTGGACGCTCTGTTCGATAACTCGAAAAAGAAGCGCGTCGTAAAAGGCGCGTCAAACCGGCCGCTCAAGTAGCTCTCCGATATGCTTAAGGGTAAACAGGGTCGGTTCCGGCAAAATCTTCTCGGCAAGCGGGTCGACTACTCGGGCCGGTCCGTCATCGTTGTCGGCCCGGATCTTGAGCTGCACCAGTGCGGCCTGCCGACCAAAATGGCGCTTGAGCTGTATAAGCCGTTCATCATGAAGAAACTCGTCGAAAAGGACGTCGTGTACAACATCAAGAAGGCTAAAACGCTCGTCGAACAGGCGACGCCGGAAGTGTACGCGGTGCTCGACGAGGTCGTGCGCGAGCATCCCGTTATGTTGAACCGCGCACCGACGCTTCACCGCCTCGGTATCCAGGCGTTTGAGCCCGTTCTCGTCGGAGGAAAGGCGATCCGGCTCCATCCTCTCGTCTGTCACGCGTTCAACGCGGACTTCGACGGTGACCAGATGGCCGTTCACGTTCCGCTCACGCAGGCGGCGCAGATCGAGTGTTGGACGCTCATGTTATCGTCTCGGAATCTCCTGAACCCCGCGAACGGGCAGCCGATCGTGTTCCCGTCGCAGGACATGGTTCTTGGGATCTACTACCTGACAAAAGAGATGGAAGGCGCAAAAGGCGAGGGCCGACACTACGGAAGCGCGGACGAGCTCCTGATGGCGCTCGAAGCGGGAGCGGTGAACTATCACGCGCTCGTAAAGGTCCGGGTCGGCGGTGAGTGGGTCGTTACGACGCC
>PXBQ01000025.1 GCA_003566875.1 Spirochaetaceae bacterium
ATGATCGTCGAGACGATCTTCGGCCTACCGGGGATCGGACGCGGCATCGTACGCGCAGCGCTCGCGCGCGACTACCCATTGGTGCAGAGCGTCGCGACGCTCGTCGTTACGCTTTCGCTCGGCGTGAATCTGTTCATCGACTTCGCGTACGCGGCGATCGATCCGCGTATCACGTTCGTGGGCAGGTCTCGATGAAACACGCGGTGACGTTCATCGCAGCCGCGGTACTCGGTCTCGTCGTCGTGAGCGCGGTTTTTGCGCCGATCATCGCTCGGCACGATCCGGTCGAGCAGGACGTCGAGCGCCGCCTCGAGAGTCCGAGCCGCGCGCATCTCTTTGGGACCGACGGTTTCGGGCGCGACGTGTTCAGCCGCGTCGTACACGGAGCGCGCGCGTCGCTCACGGTCGGCTTCGGCGCGGTCGCACTCGCCGGGCTCATCGGCGTCGCGGTCGGCCTCACGACCGCGTACGCGGGAGGCGTGGCCGACCTCATCGTTCAGAGGGCCGTAGACGTACTGATGGGGTTTCCGTTTCTCGTGCTGGCGCTGATCGTGATCGTCGCGCTCGCGCCGTCGACGCTTTCACTCACGCTCGCTATCGGACTGGGGCTCGCGCCGCATACCGCACGTCTCGCGCGCTCTGCTGCGCTGCCGATCGTCGAAGAGCAGTACGTCGCCGCGGCGCGCGCGAGCGGCGCCGGGCCGTTTCACGTCGTGGTGTTTCACATTCTTCCGAACACCGCGCCGCCGATCGTCGCGCAACTCACGGGGTACTTCGGCGCGGCGGTCGCGGCCGAAGCGGCTTTGAGTTTCCTCGGGCTCGGCGTTCCACCGCCGTTTCCGTCGTGGGGCCGTATGCTGCAGGAGGGAACGCGTGCGTACTTCGAAGCCGCGCCGTGGGTCACTCTGCTGCCCGGCTTGGTCTTGAGCCTCACGGTGATGAGCTGCGCGATCCTCGGCGATACGATCAGGGACGCCACGCAGCGAGAATCCGCTCTATCTCCGCTTCAAGCGCCTGATCGGTAACCTTGGTCTCCGGGTGTTGCTCTCGCCACGCGAGCGACCGGGCGACGCCTTCGTGGAACGGGATCACCGCGTTCCAGCCGGGGACGAGCGCTTTGATCTTCGCGTTGTCGAACACGACGCTGAACGCCTTGTCGCCGAGAAGCCCCGCGCCGCGCCCCGGTTCGAGCGCGGCGATGAAGTCCGACGGAATGCGCACGATCTCGATCTCGCGTCCGAGTGCGCGGGCGATCGTAAGGTGGATTTCTTCCCAGTCGAGTACATCGTCGGACGTTATGTGGTACGCTTCGCCGACCGCGCGCGGATGACCGAGCAGCGAGACAAACGCGCGCGCGAAGTCCTCGGTATGCGTGAGCGTCCAGAGCGACCGCCCATCGCCGTGCACGATGATCGGTTTGCCCGCGAGGATCCTCGCGACGACGGTGTAGTCGGATGATCCGAACGTAGTCGGAAACCAACCGTCGGAGTACGTGTGCGACGGACGCACGATCGTGATCGGGAAGCCCGACGCGCGGTACTCGACGATGAGCCGTTCCTCGCACGCGATCTTGTTCCGCGAATACTGCCAATACGGATTATGCAGCGGCGTCGACTCGGTGATCACGTGCGACCGCACCGGTTTGTGGTACGCCGACGCGCTCGAGATGAACACAAACTGCCGCGTCCGACCGCGAAAAACCTCGATGTCGCGTTCGACATCTTCGGCGGTGAACGCGATGAAGTCGGTGACCGTATCAAACGTTTCATCCTTGAGCGCCGCCTTCACGGCGTCGGCGTTCTTCGCATCGACAGAGAGCGTCGTAACCCCGTCGATCGACGCGCGATTCCCGCGATTAACGTGCCAGACTTCGTGCCCGCGGCGAAGCGCCTCACGCGTACAGTCCGCCGAAATGTTTCCCGTTCCGCCGATAAAAAGGTGTTTCATGTATTCCCCCGAGTCTGCACGTATTTCTGCTGTGCGTTTTCGATCGTACGTACGATGTACGGCCTGAGCTCCGACGTTTTTATTATCGCATCGAGCGATCCCACCTTCATCGCGCGTTCGACCGAGTGTGTCCGGTCGAAGCGTTGCGCGAGCGCGTTCTGTTTCTCCGCGTGCACCATTCGGAACAACTCGTCAAACTCTTGCTGAGTCATCCCACTGCCCGCCTTCAGCTTGTTCTGCGCGTCGACTATTCTCTCGTCCGCGTACGTCTCTTTCGTGATCTGGCCCGGAAACACGACCGCGGCCGCGGGTGCGCCGCCGATCACCGAAGCGAACGCGCCTTCGAGCGCAACCGCGTGCAGATCAGGGTTCAGCGTCTTGGAAAACACGACGTACGCACCGCCGTGGTAGCGCGCGGTCACGACAAACACGATCGGTCCCTCGAAGTTCACGATCGCCCGGCCGATCTCCGCACCGTACTCGAGCTGCAGCTTCCGAAGCGACTCGGGCGAGCCGTCAAATCCGGACAGATTCGCGAGGATAACCACTGGAAGTCGCCGCGAGAACGCGTTGAGGCTGCGCGCGACCTTCTTCGACGAGAGCGGAAAGAGCGTCCCGCCGGTCCACGTCTCGGGCCCATCGTGCGGAATCTCACCGATGCGTGGAATCGGGCGGCTCTCGATTCCGATCAACCCGACCGCGTATCCGCCGACGCGCGCCTCCCACACGACCGCGACCTCGGCGTCGCGCATCTCGTTCCATCGCTCGAAGTAAACCGAGTCGGCGTCGAGCACCGCGCGCATTACTTGCCGCATGTCGAACGGCTTCTTTCGCTCGCCGTTCAGCGCCTCGCTGAAAACGTCTCCGATCGTCGAGAATCCCTGGTTCAGCGAGTCTTCGTACGGCGTCAGCGCGACGTCGCGGTCGATCGGGTCGCTCGTCTCGACGCGGCGCGGGAAAACGGAATCCCCCGCGGCGTAAGATATGAGATAGTGGCGGAATAGGACCGCGTACGCGTCGGAAATATTCGTCACGCGAACCTGTGCCTGACCGTTCGGCGCCATGATTCGTTTTGCACCGCCGATTCCGACGTTGTCTTCGGCCGAGACGCTTCCGGAGAACTCCAAGGCTTTTTTCCCGGTCAGCAGCATCGACGCATCTTCGGTCATGATGAGAACGCCGCGCGTGTGCATCAGCATCGTCGCCTCCGCGTTCCAGTACGACTGCGCACCGACGTTGATCCCGGCGACGATTATGTTGATTTCACCACCGCATTGCGTGAACTCGATGATGCGTCGAAGCGTGCACGCGGTCCAGTCGAGGTTCTCGGTACCGCTCTCCATGTCGATCCGCGCGCCGGCGGAGATCGGCAACCACTCGACCGGAATACCGAGCGACTCGGCGAGATCGAGAGCCGCGTTGATACGCCGGCACTCCTGCTCGGCGAGTGAGCCGAGATCGGTCGTCGAATCCGAAAGGATAATCACGCGCCGGATGCCGCCCGGATGCGACACAAAGTGATTGTTGATGATACCGAACACGATATTGCCGGTATTCTTCCCGTACGGCCGTCCTTTGACCGAGACGAGTTTCTGCGTTCCATCGTCGGCGATCTCGATATCGTACTCTTCGAACTCACCGCGCGGAAACGCGTCGGTCACCGGAT
Source organism: Spirochaetaceae bacterium (assembly GCA_003566875.1). Classification (GTDB taxonomy): domain Bacteria; phylum Spirochaetota; class Spirochaetia; order DSM-27196; family PXBQ01; genus PXBQ01. Next base: position 3,614 of record PXBQ01000025.1, read on the forward strand.
ACCCGTTGCGGGTAATCATCTTCACGAGCTCGTACGGGTACGTCGTTCCGCGTTGGCGCGATCGCACAACCTTGTCGACGTACGCGTCGAGAGTCTGAAGCGGTTCGGTCGACGGCGGTCGGCTGCTGAGAGAAAAGCTCATTCCGTAGATGTTCTCGAACAGGAGCTCGATCTCCTCGGATCCGTCCCCGGTCGGCCGTCGGCGCCGAGAGTACGTCACGAGTTTCTCGATCCCGAGGTCGAGCATCCGCGGAGCGAGCCGCCGCGCGTACGCGCGAACCTGGTCGAGCGTGATACGCAGATCGGTTCGCATGTTGACGATGATCCGGTTCCAGTACAAGCGGCGTTTGCGCCCTGCCTGTTCGGCGCGCATCGCGTAGATCGCCTCCATGAGCACGTTCTCGAACGGAATCATCCTCTGGATCGACTCGGCCTGGTCGAACTGAACGCGCGCGGACGGCACATCGACGAGCGCAAACAACCTCTCGTCGCGCGGATTGTCGCGTGCAACTGCCGACATGACGTACACCGAATCGCTCCGGTACACCATGCGGGTCGTGAAGTTCGATAGGCGCGAGAGATGAAGCTCACGGTACTGGAGCGGGCTGACCGAGAGATACTCGCGCGCGATTCTGAGTATTCCTGCCTCGTCGGGACGGTACGATGTATACCTCACGCCGGCCGCGTCGACCGAACCGAGCGACACGATCGAACACCGAACCGTACGGCCGGCGAGATCGAACGGCGGGGTGTCGTCGTCATTAACGGATCGCGGGTTGGCCTCGGTCGACGTGCCGAGCACGAAAACAATAACTTCGGCGTTCTCATCGTGATCGAAACGCTCGAGCGCTTCGAAGAGAGCGTTTCCGTCGCGGTCTCGCACGGCGACGACGATCGAGACGACTCCGTCGGCCCCGAACCGAAAGCCGGGAAAACCGCCGACATCGATAGGACCGCCGGCGAGCATCGATCGGTCACGATTCATGCGCCGCGCAAGGATCTCCAACGCAAGCACTCGATCGGTCTCGGTTTCGTCGGCGATCGTCCGCACGAGTTCCGGCACGACGTGATGCCCCGTGTTCACGAGGTTTTCGATGAGCGTATCGCGAAGGCGCGGGTTGTCGGGGTTCCGCGTCACGATCGAGAGCGTGCGCGCGACACGATCGCGCTTTTCTTCGCGGAGGTCGTTCATCACGCCGCGGTCGACGAGATGGTACCGCAGGTAGATCGCGGCGTCGGTCAACGCCTGCGTCTGCGCGGGCGTGTGGTACGTCACCTCGTCGAGCAGATCGGTCAGGTGCTGCTTGCGGTCGGCCGGAACCGAACACGTCTCAAGCTCGAACAGGATCCTCTGAAGCAGGACCTGTTTGATCGGCAGCGCCGCGTGAGACGTGTAGATCCGGAACAGCGCGGTCGTCTCACGGTTTTCACCACCGATCTCGGCGCGAGGATACAGCGTCAGAACGTGATCGAGCTGATCGAGAAACTCGCTCGGCAAGCCCTTGCCGCGGTCGCCGGTCCGCCGGAAGTAATGAGCCAGATATTCGTAGTACGACGCGGGTCGTGTGATTTCGACGCTTCTGATCGGAGCCCCCGAAAACAGAGTCTCCACACCGACGTACGCCTCGAGCGCGGTGATCGATGCACGACACACCGCGTCCCCGGACGCGTCCGAACCCGAGAAAATCGCATCGAGCAGTTTCTCCGGGGCGGTACGGTGATCGTACCCGAGGAAGACCGCGATCAGCTCCCTGATCCGGCTCTCGTGTTCTGCGTCCGCCGGCTGCACCGGTAGCCGGACAACCGGCGCAGACTCGGCCTCGGCGGACTTTTCTCCGTCGCCGATCTCGATCTTCATGAGCGGTTGGCCCGCGGCTACCTGTTCGCCGACCTTCGCGTATATCTCCTTCACGACTCCCGCGTCGGTCGCCGAGACGATCATCTCCATCTTCATCGCCTCGAGCGAACACAGGAGGTCTCCCTTCGCGACACGATCGCCGGGCCGGACCGAGACCGAGAGCACGAGCGACGGCGACGGCGCCTTCACCGCGCCGCCGGCTTCTATGGAGACTGGGTACGGAACACCGTCGAGCTCACACTGCAGCGTATCGCCGCGACGGACAATCTGGACGGTATACCGATCGAGCCCGATCACGAGCGTCGCGTCTCGTTCCTTCTGGACGTACCGGCAAACGACCATTCCGTCGTCGTGGTCGATATGGTACGTGTTATCGCCGACGGCATGGACCCGAACGGTATACGCGCGGCCCCTCGCGTTCAGGATTATCTCGCTACCGGTCGGCACGGCGATGTCGCGCGGGTATCCGCCCGACGAGAGTTGTTGTTTGAAATTCGATATTTCCTGATGCACCGACTCGAGATACCGCTCGACGGCGCACGCGACGAGCGCCGCGGGCCACGCCGTATTCTCGAGCTCCGCGTCGCGTCGCGTGAGGTACTGCTCGACGAAACGCGTATGAACTCCACCGCGGATTATCTCAGGCTGGCGCAATAACTCGAGCAGAAACGCGCGGTTCGTCGTTCCGCCTTCGATGTTGATCCTCATCTCGGTGAGCGCGCGACGCAGCCGCGCGATCGTCTCGGACCGGTCGGATCCGGACGCGATGATTTTTGCGACCATCGAGTCGAACTGCTGCGGGATAACGCTCCCCTCTTCGATCCCGGAGTCGACGCGGACTCCCGGACCCGCGGGAGGGGTAAACCGTAGGACTTTGCCCGGACACGGGGCGAACTCCCGGTCGGGGTCTTCGGCGTTGAGCCGGACCTCGATCACGCATCCGCGCGGCTCGGGTCGCGTCGTGGAGATCGCGTGACCCGACGCGACGTCGAGCTGCATCTTCACGAGATCGACCCCGTACAACGACTCGGTGATCGGGTGTTCGACCTGGAGACGAGTGTTCACTTCCATGAAGTAAAAACGGCCTGTGACGACGTCGCACAAAAACTCGACCGTTCCCGCGCTCTCGTACTTGGCGGCGGCGATGAGGCGCGCCGCAGCGGCCTCGATCTCGGCGATCGTCTCGACGGCCATGCCCGGCGGCGGAGTTTCCTCGATGATCTTCTGGTTCCGCCGCTGCACCGAACAGTCACGAACTCCGAACGTCACGACGTTCCCGTGCCGGTCGGCCACCGCCTGCACCTCGAGGTGCCGCGCGGTCTCGACGAGCTGTTCGACGAACAGAACGTCGTTCCCAGTAATACGGATCGTTTCGTCGCGCGCCGAAGCGTACGCGGTGGCGAGCTCGCCGTGGGTCCGAACGAACCGGATACCGCGCCCGCCGCCGGCGTTCGCGGCTTTGATGATACACGGGTACCCGATCGCCTCGATCACGGACTCCGCGTCCTCGAGCGACTCGAGCGGCCGTCGACTCCAGTCGAGAATCGGCACGTCGCTCTTCTCTGCGAGCTCTTTCGCCGCGATTTTGTCGCCGAGCAGCGC
>PXBQ01000336.1 GCA_003566875.1 Spirochaetaceae bacterium
GCGCTCGGGGCGGTTCGCGCCGCCGAGTGGATACGCGACCGTCGCGGATTCATCGGCGTTGACGACTTCATCCGTGATATTCTACGATTGCAGTGATCGTCGCGCGATCGACGATCTCAGGAGGTTGTGATGTTCAAAGGTGTGTTCACCGCCCTGGTAACTCCTTTTACGCGCGACGGTGCGCTCGACGAGGCGGCGCTGCGCCGAATCGTCGAGGACCAAATCGAGAGTGGGATCGCCGGTTTGGTGCCGGTCGGAACGACGGGCGAGAGCCCGACGGTCACTCACGCCGAGAATATCCGCGTCGTTGAGATCGTCGTCGAGCAGGCGAACGGCCGCGTGCCGGTGATCGCGGGAACCGGTTCGAACGCGACCGCCGAGGCGATCGATATGACGCTCAGGGCAAAACAGATCGGCGCGACCGCGAGCCTGCAGGTAACGCCGTACTACAACAAACCGAATCAGGAAGGACTCTACCGACATTTTTCGTCGATCGCCGAGACCGCCGACCTGCCGATTATCGTGTACAACATTCCCGGCCGCAGCGCGCGCAACATAGAGAACGACACGATGCTTCGCCTCGCGGCGCATCCGAACATCGTCGCGGTCAAGGAAGCGAGCGGTGATCTCGCGCAAGTCATGGATCTGATCGCGCGGAAACCCGACGAGCTCGCCGTCCTCTCGGGCGATGACAACCTCGCTCTGGCGATCTGCTGCCTCGGTGGTGACGGTGTCGTTTCGGTTGCGAGTAACCTCGTCCCGTCGGAGATCGTGAAGATGATCGAAGCGATCCTCGACGGGCGCCTGGTCGAGGCGCGCGCGATGCACTATCGACTTCTCCCGCTGTTCAAGTCGGTCTTTCTCGACACAAACCCGATCCCGATCAAGTACGCGATGTACGCGGCGTCGCGTCTTCAGGAAGTGTACCGGCTTCCACTCGTCCCGCTCGACGACGAGAAAAAGGCTATCGTCGACGCGGTGCTGCGCGATTTGAAGATAACGGTCTGAGCGTTTCGGCGGGAGAATACAACTAGAGGTTGGCCCTCTGCGCGACACGGTCGCTTATCGCGAGATATGTCTCTACGTCGATCGCCTCGGCCCTCAACCCGGACGGTACGCCTGAGTCGTGCAGAATCGCGAGTATTTCTTCGGAAGGCAGTCCCACAATCGTCCCCGCGCGAATCGTATTGTTCCGGATAGTTTTCCGGCGCGAAGCGAACAAGACGCGCGTGATCTCCGAGAGGACACGATACGACGGCGAACGCCCGTTCGGAGTCATCGAAAACAGCTCCGAGCGCACGTTCGGACGCGGGTAGAACGCCGAGGAATCGATTTCGAACTCACGTTTCACTTTCCAGCCGGCCTGCACGAGCACACTCAGCGAGCCGTACGCTTTGCTGTTCGGGGTTGCACGAAACCGGTCGGACGCCTCTTTCTGCGCCATGAACACCATGCGCTTCGGCCTGATGCCTGACTCGACGATGGCCGCGACGATCGCGGTAGCGGCGCTGTACGGCAAGTTACCGACCACCGCATCGGGCACGCCGCGCTGAGCGAGCGCCGAAGGAAACGTCGCGAGAAAGTCTCCCGGCACAACCGCGACGCAAGCACGATCGCCGAACTCGGCCTCGAGGAGTCGAACGATGCCCCAGTCGATCTCAAACAAAGCGGTCCGCCTGGCGCGGCCGATCACGAACCGCGTCACCGCGCCGAGCCCCGGTCCGATCTCCCACGCGCTATCGACCGCCCCCGGTACCGCGCACACCGCGATGCGTTCGGCAACCGCCGTGTCGAGCAGGAAGTTCTGTCCCCACCTCTTCTTCGGAGCGATCCCGTGCGTCTCGAGGCTCGATATCAACCGTTCTCTCGCGGTACCGTCGTCGGCGCCGGGGTATACGGTAGTTCTATCGACGCTCATACGCCCGCCACCGTCCGCGATCGAATCGCCCGACGCGCCGAGGACACGCACATACCGAGCACCCCCACGAAGAGCGGCAGCGACGCCGGGAGCGGGGCGACGCTCCACGGACGAAACCCCGAGAAAAAACGCACCCCCATCACGAGAAATGCGAACGTAATGTTCATCGTGCCGGCGATCAGACCGTCGAGCAGCGAGATCGGATTAACCAGAAAAACCAGTCCGAGCGCGAGAAAAACCACGACCGGAAACCCCAGCACGATCGCAGTGAAAACACCGACCGGGTACAGAACGCCGAACCCCGATGCGACGATCGGAGCGGTGCACAGCTGCGCTCCGACCGAGGCGGCGAAAGACGCGCGAACCGGGTTCGGTATCCAGGGGATCAGCGCCTGATCGACAACGGCGCCGAAAACGAGAATACCGGCAAGAGCCGCGACAGATAATTGAAAACCGAGATCGTGCGCGGTCGACGGTGAGAAGACGAGGATCAGAAACACCGCGGCCGCGAGCACGTCGACTCCACGCGGTCGACGACCGAGGACCCGCGCGAGCGCGAACACCGCGACCATCACACCGGCGCGCACGAGCGACGGCCGCGGGCCGACCACTGCGATGTACAGCGCAGCGACGGTAACCGAAATCACCCATCCGCGGCCGCGTCCGAGCACGATTCCGCCGAGATATCCGACAAGCCCCGAGATAACGGCCAGATGCATCCCCGACAACGCGAGAAGATGCATCGCGCCCGAGACACGAAACGCGTTTTCGAGTTCGGGAAGCAGACCGTCGCGCCGTCCGAGGAAAACCGCTCGGAAAAACCCGACGATCTCGGTCGGGAGCCGCGCGATGCGGCGTTCGATTCGCGCGAGCGCGAAGCCCCGACCGTACTCGATCGGTCCCGCGTACGGTTTGATCCGGTACGCCGCGACCGTGAACGAGTCGAGATCGGCGGAGCTCAGGCGGCCGAGCCGGCCGAACAACACGACCGATCGCCCGGCGTCGGGCGCGTCGTCGGGGAAGAACGCGAGCACCGTGCCGCGTGCATCGGCGAGCGCACCGGTCTCACTCTCGACGCGGCTCAGCGAAACCACAACGCGCGCGCCTCCGCGGGCCGTCGGTGCCGGGTCACTGGCGAGGATCCCATGCAGCGCGACGATATCGTCGCGAGTGATTCCGTAGAACGAAGCCGCCGCGGCCCGGGCTGAGGCCTGCATCGACGCGCACATCGCGACCAGACCCGAGGCGCCGACGCAAAGGAACACGAAGTACCGCGGGGAAACGAAGCTCGAGACCGTCACGGACGCACCCGCGAGCACACACGCCGTTACGATGAGTCGCGGTACGTCGGCTCCGCTGTACGCCGCGAGACCGGCGCCAAGGACAGCCGCAAGCGGAGCGCTCATGGCGTCGCCCGACGGCTGCCGGTCGCGCAGTCGCGGTCATGGTCGTTGACCATTCGTGTCCCTCCTCATAGAAGGGATACTATAGCTTTTTTTTCGGTGCTTCAACGAAAGACAAAAACGCGCGATTTATCGCGTCTATCGTCGGACTCAGGCTTGGCCGGTCTTCTTGGAACGAGCGCCGTTGTTGTCGGAAGGCAGCGAGCTCATTCGTGGTGTCCCGTCAACGTTGCGGAAGATTCCGTACACGTACGCGAGAATCCTGTTTTTCATCTGCGGTGACGTCGGGATCCCCTGGATATGAAGAATCGAGACGTTTTTGTTCTGTTTGAACGTGACACCTTTGACCGTGCCCGACAGGATGATCGTATCGCCGTCGAGCTCGGTCTGAATTTTTACCGGAACGCCGGGCTTTGCCCGGCCGCCGACGAGCACCGCAGCGCCGTCTTCGGAGAGATCCACCATTTTGCAGCGATACCCACCCATCTTCTCGGGACGCTCGTTTGCCTCTTTGATCGTCGTCAAAGGGAAGACTCGACCGGCGTTCGCGAGCTGGACGCGAACGGAACCACGTTTCTGCGTACGAACGAGTTTGTCCGCGTGAGTCATATGGAGAATTGGGAACTTCTTGTCGATGTAGTCGCCGAGGATCTTGGACTCGAAGTAGTACCCCGCGTCTTCGGCGCGCCAGAAGTACACGTTCACTTTTTGTCCGCGCCACGAGAAACCCGGAGGCAACGGCGCGCCTTTTGGGTGCCCCACCGCAAGATACTTGCGCATGTTCTCGACGACGCGCGATATATACACGGAACTTCCGGGGTACGTAATCTTGAGAACTTGCCCGGGCGCAATGTTCCGTGTCGACTGGATGCCCAGACGGTACTTCGGCAGGTTGAACTCGACGCGCTTTCGGAAGTCGAACAGTTTATTCAGGAAACGAACCGCGGCAGGATCCTCTTCTTTGTTATGCGACCGAAATCGGATCATCGTGCCGCGAATGCACCGGTCGAGCGTCTTCTCGGACCAGAACAGCGACGTCGGATTGGGCAGATGGTTTTCGACCGCGACGCGCCGGAGCAAGTTGAGTTCACCAAATCGGAAACCCGACTCCTTGCCCTTCACGTAGAACTGCAGCCACGGAAACCGGAAACCTCCGTTGCGCTGGATGTAAACCAGTACACCGGAGACCGCCAAGATTCCAAGTAATAGCCAAATCCCCATTCCGGTCATCCTTTGCCGTTCCCTCTCTCCGATTCTCGGTGTACAGTATCATCGGACTTAGCGGTATCAACCGGAAGAGGTCTACTTTTTCATGAATGTAACGGGAAACCCGGCCGTACGTAAAGAGTTATTCGTTGTTATCGCTGTTTTTCTCATTCCGCCGATCGTGTTGCGCGGAAGCGCCACCCTCACGCTCTCGGTGACCCGGGCCGCGATCGAGGTTCTTTCGTCGGCTTTTCAATTCATCATCGTGTTGGCCGTCGCGCGAAGAACCGACGGAACGCCGGCGCGCGGGTTCGGCGTGTCGTGGCCACGACTCCGCGACGCGTTCGCGGCGATCGCCTCGGGTATCGTCCTTGCCGTCGCCGCGGTTGCGTACCTTTCGCTTGCGCCGGTGGAAACGGAAAGGATCACGGTAACGGCCCACGGTTCGACTCCATGGATCAGCGTCTTTCTCGCCGTTGTTATCGCGATCGCCGCGGCGTACAGAGAGGAGTTTCTGTATAGGGTTTACATCGTGCGTCGTTTTGCCGAAGCCGGATACACGCCGTTCGCGGCGGTCGCGTTCGGCGCGCTCGTGTTCGGCGCGGCGCATCTATCGCAGGGGGGCGCGGCCGCGGTGTACGCGACGATACTCGGCGCCGCGCTCGGCGGCGTGTATATCGTGACCGGCAGCCTTCACGGTCTCGCAATCGCTCACGCTGCGTACAATATCTCGGTCATCGTGCGCCTAATCCCTGGAGTTCGGTGACGGTCTGCTCACCGAAAGACACATCTCGAACTTGCTCCTGCCCGGGAAAACCAGTACGTTGTACGTGTACATTATCGGATTTGTCGCTTTTATTTTCTCGACGCGGCGACCGGTAGGCGGAGTGAAAAATGACCGAGTGCGCGGACGGAGTACGGTTATGAAACGATATGTTCAGCGGATCTTTGCCGGCCTGAACGACCGACGCTGGGTATCCGTCGCGATTGCAGCCACGGTATTTCTCGTTTTCGGCGCGACGGAGCTGTTCGCGAGAGGAGCGAACGAAGACGCGGTCGGAGTCGATAAACCGGCTCTCGGATCGCGAGATACAGAGTCGATTGCCGAAGGTCTTCGCGGGCTCGGAATCCAGACGCTTCGTGACGACGTCGACGCGATCGAGTTCACGCTCGAGTCGCTCTCGGGCGGAGAGATCACGCTCTCCGACTATCGCGGAAGCCTGATTTTCCTGAATTTCTGGGCTACGTGGTGCGGCCCGTGCACCGAGGAGATGCCGTCGATGCAGGTGTTGTACGATGAGTTCGCGCACCGCGGACTGGAAATCATCGCCGTGAACCTCCAGGAGGACCGAGCAACGGTCGCGGAGTTCATCTCCGAGTACCCGTACACGTATCCGATCGCGCTGGATTACCGCGGGTCGGTCGCATCGCGATACTCTGTGCGCGGCATTCCGACCTCGTACTTCATCGCACCCGACGGTCGAATCCTCGGCATGAAACTTGGGTTCAGGCTCTGGGACGACCCAGAGGTGATCGAGTTTTTCGACAGCATCGTGCCGGGCTCGTGATCACGACACTGATCGAGGCGATGACATCGTATGAGTGACCTGAACATCTTTATCGCTCTTGCCGCGGGAGTTCTCTCGTTTGTTTCCCCGTGTGTACTACCGCTCGTACCGTCGTACCTCTCGTTCGTCGGCGGAGTGACGGTGGGCGAGTTGCACTCGGGGACGGTCAAACGCGCGGTCGTCGTCGGGCGAACGCTGTTTTTTGTGCTCGGATTCACGATCGTTTTTGTCGCTCTTGGACTTGTTTTCAGCGGATCGGGCATCCTGTTCGGCGGCGTTTCGCGCGCGGTCGATATCGCCGCGGGGATTGTCGTTATCGTGCTCGGGCTGAACATCGTATTTGATTTTGCTAAATTTCTCCAGTTCGAGCGGCGATTCCGGGTCGCTCCCCACGGGTCGTCGTACGGCTCGGCTGTGGCGATCGGGATGGCGTTCGGCGCGGGGTGGACGCCGTGCATCGGCCCGATTCTCGCGGGCATACTCTTTCTTGCCGGGAGTTCCGGGCGGCTCGTGACCGGCGCGACGTACCTCACCGCGTACTCGATCGGGCTCGGCATCCCGTTCATCCTTGCGGGGTTCTTCTTCGTCCCGGTCATGCGTCGACTCGAAACGGTGAAGAAACACCTTGCGAAAATTCGTGTCGCGAGCGGCATTTTTCTCGTCGCGGTCGGAACGATGATCGCGCTGGGCCGGTTCCAGCGCTTGAACGCGTGGGTGATATCGTCAGGAACGCGGCTGCGCCGATGGGACACGGCGAATCCCGCGACATCGCGTACAGCGTTCGCGACGCTCGCGATAGCGATCGCGCTGCCGTTCGTCGCCTCGGCGGTCCGCGCGATACGCTCACCGGCCGGCCGCAGCGACCGCGTATTTCCGTATGCGGCGACCGCAATTTCGGTTTCTCTCATCGTGATCGCTGCCGCGCAGGCGACC
>PXBQ01000388.1 GCA_003566875.1 Spirochaetaceae bacterium
ACCTTCGCGCTCTACCACGATTGACCGAAGCCGACTTTTCCAGAGATTTTCGTGTCAACGCGTTGGGCGCGGCGCGCGCGGTTCAGACGGCTCTGCCGGCGCTAAAGAAAAACACAGCGACTTCGTCGGTCGTTCTTTTCTCGAGTATCGCCGCGATTCAGGGCTTTGCGCTGCACGCGTCGATCGGAATGGCCAAAGCCGCAGTATCCGGCCTTGCACTGTCTCTCGCCGCCGAACTCGCTCCGAAAGTCCGTGTGAACGCGATTGCGCCGTCTCTCACACGTACAGCTCTTGCCGACGGGATTCTCGCGAACGATCAGATCGCCGCATCGATCGCGAAGCTCCACCCAATTCCTCGACTTGGAGAACCGACCGATATCGCATCGCTCGCGGTGTTTCTGCTCGGAACGGATGCGGATTGGATCACCGGGCAAGTGATGAGTGTCGACGGGGGCCGCTCAACGCTCCGCACCGTTGGCTGAGTACTCCGGGGTTGAAACGATGGGAAAAACGTTTGACGTTTTGATCGTCGGGGCCGGAATGTCCGGCCTGATCGCCGCGCGGGAACTCGTAGCCACAGGGCGGAGCGTCTGTGTCGTCGATAAAGGGCACGGCGTCGGCGGGAGAGTCGCGACCCGCCGGATTGCGGACGCCACGTTCGACCACGGCGCTCAGTTTTTCACCGCGCGCGATCCGCGTTTTTTGAGCGTCGTCGAGCAATGGGTCGCCGAAGGTGTCGCTGCCGAGTGGTTTCGGTCCTCGCGTTCGACCGGTAACCCGCGGTTTCGCGGAACACCGACGATGACGTCGATCGCGAAGTCCCTTGCGGTCGGACTCGACGTCGTTCTCTCGACGCGTGTTGAGTCGATTCGACGCGTCGGCGATGATGGCCGCGCGGCGTGGCGCGTCCGGTTCGCCGACGGAACCGAGGTCGAGTCGGGAGCGGTGATCCTCACGCCACCGGTCCCTCAATCGCTTGAGATTCTTCGCGCAGGCGATGTCACAATCGACACACAGACGCGCCTGGTTCTCGAGACCATCGAGTACGCTCCGTGTATTGCCGTGATGGCGATCCTGGACGGACCGTCGCGGATCGATCCGCCCGGTGGACTCACTCCGAAAGCCGACGACCGTACTTTCCCGATCTCCTGGGTCGCCGATAATCGAGAGAAAGGCGTCTCGGGTGTCGACGCGGTTACGATCCACGCTTCGGCGGCCTTCAGTCGCGAGAATCTGCAACGCGAACCGAAAGACCTCGCCGATGCGCTCCTGTCGGTGGCCTCACCGTGGCTCGGGTCTGATGTGGTCGAGCATCAACTGCACGTATGGCGGTACGCGAGGCCGACTCGGTTCCTCGATGTCGGATGTGTCGCCGTCTGCGACTCCCCGGCGCTTGTCTTCGCCGGCGACGCGTTTCTCGGCGCCCGGCTCGAGGCGGCAGTCTTGTCCGGATGGGCCGCCGCGGGCGCTTGTGCGGGATAGCGATAATGTTGACCTATCGGGCGTTGCGGACGGGCCGGAACCCGATGTAGCTCGCACGGCCCCCGGGCGGAAATCCGAGGCGCGCTGAGGGTCGTAAGGTGCGCTCGGCAGTGTACCACGAGCCGCCTTTCACCACCCGATTGTCCCCCGTGTTCGGCCCCGCGGGATTGTCGGATTCAGACGGATCGTACGGTCCGTAGCGGTCCCATACCCACTCCCAGACATTCCCGCTCATATCGAAAAGCCCGAGTTCGTTCGGTTTCTTTCGCGCGACAGGCTGCGCGGATCCCTCCGAGTTGATTCGATACCACGCGACCTCGCCCGGATCGTCGGACCCCGAGAACCGGTAACCCGCCGACAGAACCCCTCCGAGCGCGGCAAACTCCCACTCTGCCTCGGACGGAAGCCGGTAGCCGTTCGCCTCCCGGTCCCACATAACCGTATCGTTCCGGATTTCGTACGCGGGCGTGAGCCCGGTTAACCTGCTCAGGACGTTGCAGTACTCGATCGCTTCGAGCCATCCGATGTTTTCTATCGGGAGGTTCGGGCCAACGTGATACGGGGTAGCTACTCCTCGTACGCGGCGCCATTCCGCCTGCGTAACCACGAACGGCGAGATGAAAAACGCTCCGACGCGAACCGAGTGCCGCGGCCGTTCATCGCGATCACCGGTCTCGCTCCCACGAGCATACTCACCACCCTGGACGAACACGAAACCGTCGTCGATGGTTGGATGGGGCTGGACGATCGGTGCAGGTACCGCTGCGATCGGTTCGTCAATCTCAGGACCGACAGGAGCCGACTCCCCGTACGGATCGGCCACCACATCCACCGGCTCTGGAGGTTGCTCTGGAACCGGCTCTGGAGCCGGCGGCGACTCCGGACCGACGATTCCGGGATCGTGTTCGGGTTCGGGGGCGGGCTCGGTGGTTGTCGGCTCAGGGGTCAGGGGTGGCTTCGGGGGAGTCAACTCGACCGGGTCGGAAAACTCGACTACCGGTGGTTCGACGCGTTCGTGCGTCGGCTCGGGAGCCGGCAGCGGCTCGTCAGGCACGGGTTCGCCGGGAGCGGGCATCGGCGCTGGAGGTTCCGGCGCCGGAGGATCGGGTACAGGATCGAGCGGCGCGGGCATCGGCGCGAGAGGTTCCGGCGCCGGGGGATCGGGTACGGGCCGGTCCGGCACGGGCGTCGGCGCGGTGACCGGAGCGGGCTCATCGGGTATCGATTCCGACCGGGACGGCGATTCGATCACCGGCGGCGAAGGGGGCGGAACGGACGGAGGATCGGGGTCCGGGGGCGGCTCGGGTACCGCATCCGGGGGCTCCGCGACCGGGGGCCTCACGATCTCCTCGACGACCTCGGCCGGTTCACTCTGGACTGCGAATTGGCACGCGCGCACGACGAGAGCGGTTGCGAGAATCACGACGAGTATGCCGATGACCGCGGTGATTACTTTCCGTCTGCCTCGTCGTGTCACGGTGCCTTAAAACGGCTCTAAAAACGTATCAAATTCGCCCTTCGGGAGCACGCGCATGCCGTCCTCGACGTCGACGAGAAGTTTCTCGATTCGAGCGGTTGAGTAGTTCGAGAAGACGCGAAAAACCTCGACCTCGGCGACGATTCGTTTCTCGACGTTTACAATCTCGAGCGTGATCGGGTGCGTGAGGACCCTGCCTTCCTCGTACACGACGAACTGGTCTCCGGGCGACACACCGTCTCGCGCGGTGAGGTCGATCGTCACGAAGTCGGGGTCGGCTGCGAGCACGTAACCGCGCGAACCCTCATACACGATTCTCTGCCGCAACTCCGACTCGAACGCCTCGCGCACGCCGAGCTCCGCGAATTCCATGAGCATTCGGCCGACTTCCTGTCTCTGGCGGTAGATGTTCGCGAGGAGCCATCGTGCCTCGATCGAGTTTGGTTCGTACTGGAGCGTGTCGTGAGCCAATCGTTCGGCGGCCTCGAGATCACCTTTTAAGTAACGGCGAAGTGCGCGTTCGTACACGCGCATCGTACCCGGTGCGTACGTTATTGTCTGGACCGGGTCGCCGGCGCGCCGCGTGCCCACGATCGTCTCGGTTCCGGACTGTCTGGAAGGTGCCGGCATCGGAACTTGCTCGGCGCGGACCTGGCCGGCCACGAAAGTCGCGAGGAATAGTGGCATCGCTGCCCGGACCAAAAAAATTCTTCGTGTGAAGTTAATTCTCATTCCGTCCCTCCTAAAAATCCGTTTCAAGCAGATCATTGATCTGTATGAAATATCCGGCTTCGACGCGATCGACGCGGCAGACCGAGTTTTCGTCGTTGAGTTCGATGACCGAGACGCGCCCTATCGGAGTTTTTTGAACCCCGAGCTCCCTTAAGGTCTCGAAATCCCGAATGGGGTGTCCAATGCGGTACACCGTGAACTCCATTCCGTTCACGACGCCGTGGTACCGCCCTTTGTTGACGATGATTATGTCGTTGTCGTCGACAATCGACCGGTCGTTCCGAGTGAGAGAGATCACGCGAGGCGAGATCGGAAATTGTTCGAGGATCATCTGAGCAGCGCGGTGGTAATCGATGTCGTACGGGAACAACCGCGGCTGCCGTCTGACACGTCGGAACGAGGCGAGCGCGTCCGCGACGTCACCGTCTGCATACTTGAGTAACCCGAGAGAGAAGTGAGCCTTATTGTTGTATTGATTGTAGGTCACGGCGAGATCGAAGTACTGGCGAGCCGTGTCGTACTCCCCCATGTTGAAGAACCGCGACCCGAGCTCGGCGAATAGGATCGACTGCTCGAAGTAGAAGTTTAAGTCGTGGTCTGGTGGGAAGAAATCACGCTGGTCGAAATCCCGGTCGACCTCGATCACGTGGAGCGAGTCACGGACGGTCGGGTTCGTCGTGCACGCGCTTGCAATGAGCGCGACGAAGAACGCGAGTACAGCTACAAAACGCATCGTTGACCTCCTTGTCAAAACGTAAGACCTATCGAAATGCCGAGTCGGATCGGAGGAAATCGGGAGTCGAGTCGGTCCTGGTACGACGTGTACGAGGTCCAGCCGTCCGGGAGGAACCGCGTGAGACCGTACGACAAGACCAAAGGCACATCGACGAAAAGATCGTCGAGAAGGTACGTCCCGAACATCGGGGGATCGAACGTCGTGAACAGACGGAAGGGGTACCACCGGTATCCGATTTCACCGATCGCTTCGAGCACGATTCCGCCGGTCGGTTCCTCTGCGAACATCATGTACGAGACGTTGGTCCCCGCTCCAATGAAAACGGATCCAATATGCCCGATGTCCCGCGTATCGTGCGGGAACCCCTGGTATCCAAGATCACGCGAGTTAAACGGCGCGACGCGCAGCGCAACCGTTCCACCGAGTCCCATCTCGATCTCGGCGCTACCCATACCGGTCAAGTAGACCACGCCGCCCCGGATCGAGAATACATTCGTGAACGAGATGTCGCCGGCGAGTTCCACTCGTCCGACGAGTGCGCCGCCCTGCGGCACCGTTTGAAGCGAGACGGAACTCTGCCCGAACGCCGCAGACGAGAGCGCGAGCGATACGATTGCGGATAGAAGAACTTTTTTCACGGTAAAACCCTCCGTTTTCCCAGGTTTCCCGGCCGAATCGGGACACCGCCGAAACGCGGTTGAGTCCTACTGATAAACCAAAAATAAACGTTCTGTCAATGAAATTTATAAAAAAGTTAAAAACCAAAATATACATTTACAATTTTGTCGTAATTACGGGAGACGCCGGATTCGGTGCTGCGCAGGTCGATGTTCCGCGGCTCGAGAGGATTCACCGTTGTCCACGACTGTGGTATCATCTCCGTACCAATCGAACCAATCGTACGGATCGAGGAGGCGGAGGACACGATGACGTCACGAGAACGAGCACGCCGAATTCTGAACCACTTGGAGGCCGATCGTCCGGCGATCGACCTCGGTGCGACGCGGATGTCGGGAACCTCTGCATGGTCGTATCGCGCTCTGAAGCGCGAACTCGGGATCGCGTCCGAGACCGTGCGTGTTTTCGACCTGTATCAGATGCTCGCCGAGGTGGAGGAGCCCGTCCTCGACGCGCTCGGCGCGGACTTCGTGATGTTGCCGATCGAGGAACTCCCGATGAACCTTCCGAACGGCGAGTGGGAACCTTACACGTTCTGGGACGGTCAGACGTTCGACGTGCCGCGTGGGTTCTCTCCTCGCGTTGACGACGACGGGAGTCTCGAGGCCGAGTGGGACCGCGGCGACGACGCGCCGTACCGGATGCGGATGCCGCACGGCGGCCGGTACTTCGACCGCGTTCCTGAAACCCAGACCGATCTCTTCGACGCACCGCTCAAGCCCAAATCCGAGTGGAAATTCGGCCGGTACACCGACGAGTTCCTGCGCCGCGAGCAGGCCCGCGCGCGGGCTTTGTTCGAGAGCACCGAGCGTGCGATCGTCGCGTCGCCGACCCTCGGTGCGCCGCAGGGCTACGGCGACATCTACTCGTGGGCGATCAAGATGAGCACCGAACCCGAACACTGCCGCGACTACATGATGACCGCGGCGGAGGCACGAGCACGGTCTATGGCCGAGTACATGCAGGCGGTCGGGGAGTACGTCGACGTGGTTAACGTCAGCGGAGCCGATTACGGGACTCAAGACCGCGAGGTGTTCCGACCGTCGCTGTTCGGCGAGTTCTACACCCCCGCGTGGAAACCCGTCTCCGATGCGATCCATCAGGGCAGCGACGCGAAAGTCTGGATGCACTGTTGCGGCTCGGTCCCGAACATGATCCCGTTCTTCATCGACGCCGGGGTCGACTGCCTCAATCCGGTTCAATGGACCGCCGCGGGGATGGATCTCCGAACCCTCAAGGACCGCTTCGGCGACAAACTCGTGTTCTGGGGCGGCGCGTGTTCATCGCAGCGCACGCTTCCGTTCGGTACCGCCGACGACGTCGCGCGCGAGACCGCCGAGGTCCTCGCGATCATGGCGCCTGGCGGCGGGTACGTCGTAAACGGCATCCACAACATCCTCGCCGAGGTCCCGCCCGAGAACATCGCCGCAATGTACCGAACGGCGCAGGAGTACCGGTACGCAGAGGTGCGCTGACCGTCACTTCCCCGAAGTCTCCCCACCGAAGAGCGACTGTGGCATAATGGCGAGCGATTATACAGTCACAACATCCGGTGGATAAACGTCCGGTCGTGCTGATCGGACTCGCGGTCGGACTCTCGCTGCTCGGCGACGTCTCGATCTACGCGATCCTCCCGGTCTACCACGAAGTCCTCGGCTTTGGTCCGATCGAGGTCGGAATTCTGCTCTCGGCGAACCGCTGGGTCCGCCTCGTGACGAACCATCTCGCGCGGCGCCTGTCGGAGAGGTTTCGCCCGCGGGACCTCTTCGCGATCGCTCTGTTTTTCGGCTCCGTGATCACGCTCGTGTACGCGACCGCGCCACCGTTCTGGATCTTTTTGATCGCGAGGATGCTTTGGGGCCTGTGCTGGTCGTTCATCCGACACACCGGCGTGATGACGTCGATCTCC
>PXBQ01000250.1 GCA_003566875.1 Spirochaetaceae bacterium
GGCTTGACCGTGACGGTCCGGTTCCCGTCGGCTCAGACCGACCAATCACAGGTGCTCGTGTATGGACCCGATGAGCTCAAAGGAATCGCAGATGAGAACCTTCTTGCCGGTAGTTCGCGTCGGCACTTTCTCCGAGTCCCGTCCGGTCGTAGCCTCGAGACACCGGAGATCACGTTTGAGTACGCGGGCGGGCGGTAAGCCGGCCGGCGCGGTCGTATTTGCGATAGTTCTGGCGTTTTTTGCAGGTGTCGCCGAATTATCCGCCGCCGACGTCACCTGGTTTGTGACCCCTCTTCCGTACACGATCGACGGCGTCCCGGCCGGAGAGTTCGAAACGCGACTTCGTGCCGAGGATTCCGTTCCTTTTGCCGTTTCCGTCGAGTTCATCGACGTGCTACGAACCGCAGTGACCGCACGGCTTTTCCGCGAGATCTCCGGTGCCGGGGAATTCGTCACGTTCGAGTTCCTGAGGTTTCGCGGGATCGACGTGAATTTCGATCCAGCCCGGCTCGTCGTCGAAATCCGGATACCGGTCGAGGATCGTCTTGGTGAGACCGTTCGGTACCGGGCGGAGTACACCGCGCCGCGTACCGCGGTGCTCTCGCCGGTCGAGTTTTCCGCGTACATGAATATTTCGGCTCGAATCGAGCAGCGAGTCGACTCCGACGGCCTCGGCGGAGCGAGTCTATCGTACCCCGTGTACGCAACCGTCGAACCAGTTTTTAACTTCCGAAGGTGGGTTTTCGAGTCTTTCGTGACGTTTGACTCTTTGGTCGAACCAATGTTCAGCCTGGGTTCGATTCGAGTTGTACGCGATTTTCCGGAACTCGCGACACGCCTGTCGGTCGGCCGCGTCGTACCGGCGACCGGGGCGTTTCACTCGGCACAGCCGGTGTACGGAGGCTCGTACGAACGCGCGTTTGTGGTGGACCCCACGCGTCACCACAGACCCGATGGAACAGTAGACGTCGTGCTCCCGGAGCCCGGCCGTGTTACGGTGTTTGTGAACGATCGTGAGCTCAAGACCGTTTTTCTCGATGCGGGCCGCCACTCTCTCACCGGTATACCACTTTTCGGTGGTGTGAACGACGTGCGAGTTACGATCACGGATGCCTCAGGGAGTCGTGATCTCGAACGCCGGACGTTCGCCTACGACTCGGCGCTTCTTGCTCGTGGCGAATCGACGTTCGGCGCGACTCTCGGGGCGAACGCCGTCGGTGAGGTGTATCCTGTCGCGACCGGGTCTTTCCGGTTCGGCCTTACCGACGCGATCACGCTCGGTGCCGCGGTTCAGGCGCGGGAGAATCGTGGCGTCGGTTCCGCGGATTTCGCGGTCGCGACGCCGATCGGGAATCTTCGGTCGGAGCTCGCGATGAGCCTCTCCGAGGGTCTCGGTCCCGGCGGTGCTGTCGCGCTATCGTACTCGTATCGCAATCCGGGGATCCGCTTTATCCCCGCGCTCGCAGCGCGGGCCGTGTATCGGAGCGAGTCGTTCGTGCCCGTCGGCGCCACCGGTGATAATCCGCAGGAATGGGTGGTTTCGGCGAGCGCGACACAGTCGATAGCGTCGCGTCTCACCGCCGGAGTGAACGTCGAGCGCACGGTTTTCAGGGCCGACCGCCCCGATGCGACGCGCATCGGCTTGACGTCGTCGGCGTCGCTCGGCCGGGGTGCATCGCTCGTGCTCGCGGGTTCGCTCAATTGGGCCGATGCCGGCCCGGCTGTTCCGTCGGCGAGTCTGAGCTTTGTCTCGACGCCCACGGGGACACGACAAACCTTCTCCGCGTCTCACGACCTCGTCGACGGCAGGAGTACCGTTGCCTATTCGTCTGCGCAGACCGGTGCGAGTCCGGTCGGGTACTCAGCCACGATAACCGGGCTCCCGTTTGGACTGCACGATGATTACGGACTCGGCGGCACCGTGCGATATAACGGGTACCGGATAGAGGGATCGGTGTCCCATTCGTCGACAGTACGCGACGACGCGACCTCGCTACACCGAAGCACGATTCGCGTGGCTTCCGCGGTCGCGTTTGCGGACGGGACGTTTGTGACGTCGAGCCCGATTCGCGACTCGTTTGTCGTTGTCGCACCGGGGGCCGCGCTTTCGGGAGAAGTCATCGGCATCAATCCCGGCATTGAAGGGCCGGTCGCCTTAGCGGATCGGTGGGGAGCCGGTGTGCTGCCCGCTCTGCGATCGTACCGTTACCACCCGATTACACTCGAGTTCCCGATCCTCGACGAAGGATACGACGCGGGCAACGGCTCGTTCTGGGTCTACCCGACGTATAGGTCGGCGGTCGTCATACGCCCGGACCTCGTCGTGTCCATTCGTGCGACCGGCGTACTCGCCGATGCGACCGGTCGCCCGATCACACTTGCCGTAGCCGAGGCTGTCCGTCGCGACGATCCCGAAGCCGTCGCGGTTCAGTTCTTCACGGACTACGACGGCCGGTTCGAGCTGTACGGGCTTGCCGCCGGAACGTACGACGTGAGGCTGCTCTTGCGGCCCGAGTCAACAGGGACACTTTCCGTCCCGGCGGACGAATTCCCCGCGTTCGATGCGGGCACGGTCGTTATTTCCGACGGCCGGGAGGATGAGTGAATGAACATCGGAAAGCCATTTTGGATCGTGTGTTCGGCAGCGCTGATTGCGTTCGTGTTTGTGCCTCCCGTTGACGCGCAGACGTGGCGCTTGCATCAGTTTCCCCCGAATCTCGTCGCGGATTTCTCATCCTCGGATGACGTCGTGATCGAGCAAACCTTTGAGGTTTGGCACCGCGGGCCGGAGTCGGCGTTCTTCGTGACGATCTCGGCGGGTGGAAGTGGCGACTTTGAACCGCGCCTCGCGTACAACGGATCCGGAGACTCGGTCGCGTACAATCTGTACGACTCCGCCGCTCAAGACCATATTCTCAAGGACACTACGGCGAATCCGAGCGCCGGCGAGGTTGTGTCGGGGTCGTTCCCGGCGACGGCGGGACAAGGTGGAGCGTGGCAGCGCCAGAGCTTCACGTTCGCGTTTGTCGTGCCGAGTACCGGCGGCCCGGAGGGTAGTCTCCCCGTCGCGGGTGAGTACACCGATACGATCGTGGCCACGTTGTACCAGGGTACGCTCGGATCGTATACCGTGACCGACCAACAGCAGACAACCGGCGTCGCGATCACGGTTCCGCCGATTCTCGATCTTGAGATCGTTTCGTCGGGAGGAACTTTCGGAACCGGAGGGCTCGAGCACGCGATGAACTTCGGCGTTTTGATGCCCGGTGCCGTGCGCGACGCAGACTTGCTCGTTCGGACGAACACCGTGTACAACGTCGCACTCCGGTCCGCGAATCAAGGTGTTCTTGCCTTTGTCGGCGATGACCCGACAAGTTTTGTACCGTTTAACCTCTCGGTTGACGGAAATCTGATCGACCTGTCGCCGGAGACCGACGTCACAATCGACGAGTCCGCGCCTCCGACTGCC
The DNA here is from genome assembly GCA_003566875.1 of Spirochaetaceae bacterium. Taxonomy (GTDB): domain Bacteria; phylum Spirochaetota; class Spirochaetia; order DSM-27196; family PXBQ01; genus PXBQ01. The sequence goes on from PXBQ01000250.1 coordinate 3,470, forward strand.
GAGGCACGGTATGCAATAGCCGTCGAGATCCCCGATTTTGGTCTTCCGAGCGAAGGCGAGTACGAAGACGTGATTACCGTGACGGTCACGGCGCAGTAGAAATTCTTCGGCCCCGAGCCCCGATGAGCCGGGGCGGGCTAATCGCCAGATTCGCTCGAGAACACGACCAGACCGAGCGGCGGGAGCGTGACCGAGAGTGAGTGATCGAGCCGGCCGTAGAAAGATGCGGGCGACGCCTCGATCCCTCCGACATTACCGTGACCCGATCCGCCGTAGAGCGTCGCGTCGCTGTTCAGGACTTCCTTCCAGAAGCCGCCTTCGACGACGCCGACGCGGTAGTTGTACCGTGGGACCGGCGTGAAGTTCGCGACGACAGCCAGAACGCGGGAGCCGCCTGCATCCCGGCGAAGGTAACTCAAGACGCAGTTCTCGGCGTCGTGGAAATCGATCCACGCGAATCCCCGACCGTCAAAGTCGGTCTCGTGCAACGCCGATTCACCCCGGTAGAAGGTATTGAGGTCGCGGACCCACCGCGATACTCCACCGTGAAGCGGCACATCGGTCTCGTTTTCCGTCAGATGCCAATCGAGGCTCATGTCGTGGTTCCATTCGCGTTTCTGACCGAATTCGTCGCCCATGAACAGGAGTTTCTTGCCGGGGTGCGTGAACATGTAACCGTACATTAATCGGAGATTTGCGGCCTTCTGCCACGAGTCGCCCGGCATGATGTCGAACAACGTTCCCTTCCCGTGCACGACCTCGTCGTGCGAGAGCGGAAGCACGAAATTCTCCGAGAACGCGTAACAGATCGAAAAACTCAAGCCCTCGTGTGCGTATCTGCGGTGAATCGGATCTATCCTGAAGTACTCGAGTGTGTCGTGCATCCAGCCCATGTTCCACTTCATTCCGAACCCGAGGCCTCCGGTATCGACCGGCCGGCTCACCATCGGCCACGATGTCGACTCCTCGGCGATCGTGACCGCGCCGGGGTGTTCGCGGTATACCGCGGTGTTCAGTCCGCGAAGGAACTCCACCGCTTCGGTGTTTTCGCGGCCGCCGTGCCTGTTCGGGATCCACTCTCCCTCCTTGCGCGAGTAATCGAGGTACAACATCGACGCGACCGCGTCGACACGAATCCCGTCGGCATGGTACGTGTCCATCCAGAAAAGGGCGCTGCTCGTGAGAAACGCGCGAACCTCGTCGCGACCGTAGTTGAACACGGCGCTCTTCCAGTCGGGATGAAAGCCCTGGCGGGCATCGGCGTGCTCAAAAAGATGCGTCCCGTCGAAGTACCCGAGACCGTGTTCGTCGGTCGGGAAGTGCGACGGGACCCAGTCGAGGATTACACCTATTCCGTTCTGATGAAGAGTGTCGACGAGAAACATGAAGTCGCGCGGCGTTCCGTAGCGGCGGGTCGGCGCGAAGTAACCGGTCGTCTGGTATCCCCACGACGGGTAGTACGGGTGTTCCATGACCGGGAGAAACTCGACGTGTGTGAAGCCCATCTCGCGTATATACTCGACGAGCGGCATCGCGATCTCGCGGTACGAAAGAAAACGTTCGGGATCGTTGGGATCACGACGCCAAGACCCGAGGTGCATCTCGTACACGCTCATCGGTCCCGCGTTTGCGTCCTTTTTGGCTTGCGCCGTACGCCACTCGGCGTCGTTCCAGGTGTAGCTCAGGTCCGCGACGATCGACGCAGTGAGCGGCGGGCACTCGGTCTCGAATGCGAAAGGATCGGTCTTGTCGACCGTGTAGTGTTCATGTCGCGACACGATGTGGTACTTGTACGCGGAACCAGCGCCGACTCCTTCGACGAATGCTTCCCAGATCCCTGACCCGTCGGGCCGCGCGGTCATCGGGGCGGATGTTGCGTCCCACGCGTTGAAGTCGCCGACGACCGAGACCGACTCGGCGTTCGGTGCCCAGACTCCAAAAACCGTTCCGGCCCTTCCGTTGAGCTTGGCGGCGTGCGCACCGAGCTTCTCGTAGAGCTTTGCGTGCGTGCCTTCGCGGAACAGGTAGACATCGCCATCGGTCAGGCGCGACACGGCCCGGAGATCCGGAGTCGTGGTGCTGTTGTTAGTGGTTGTTTTTTTTGCTGCGCTTCGCGCGCGGGTTTGTCTTTTTTCTTGTGCCATTTCTACTCTTTTTGGTCCAGAATCGCTTCGATTCCGTGGATCGGGATCATGATCCAGTCGGGGCGATTGTTCAGCTCGTATCCGATCTCGTATACCGCCTTCTCGAGAAGAAAAGTCTCGAGGAGCACCGCGAAGTCCGCGTCGTCGGTCGGGACGATGTGGCTCTCGCCCATCGCGCTCCGGTAAACCTGAAGGTACGTTCCCGCGGTGTACGTAAACCAGAGGTCTGCCCAGTTCTTGAGGTTCTCGTAATCGGCTCCGTGCCGGACCCCCCTGAGGAACACCGCACCGTGCGCCGCGTAGTGAAACGATCTCACCATTCCCGCGACATCGCGCAGCGGTGATTGTTTCAAACGCCGTTCGCTGATCGGTCGCGCCGGTTCGCCCTCAAAATCGATCACGATGAAGTCCTTCCCGTTATGGAGAACTTGCCCGAGGTGGTAGTCGCCGTGCGTCCGCGTCTTGAGGCCAGGGATCTTGCGGCTCGATACCGAACGGATCCGTCCGAGAATCTCGCTCTTACGCGCGAGAACCCGGGATATCGCGTCGGAAACCGAACCCGGGGCGCCGTCGGAACCCGCGTCGTTGAACCGAGCGCCGGAGGTTTCGAGTTCTCCCAGCGTTTTCATGACCATACCACGAATCGCCTGGTGCAGTGACTTCTGGTACAAGAGCGAAAACGGCTCGGGTGTGAGCGCTTTGTTCCCGGCGAGCGACGCGAGCGACTGGTGCAGTTCCGCGGTGCGTACGCCGAGAACCTTGACCATCTCGAGATACTGAGCGCCGATAAAATCCTGAATGCCGATCGGAATCTCGTCCGGGTCGACCGAGTATAGATCCGTTTCGACGTTTGCCTCGACAGGAAGCGACTCGCCGTACGTGAGCGCGTTTTCGTACGATCGCTCGATGTTGTTGAGAGTGTACGTCCAGCCGTCGGTCTCGTTCGGTACGAACCCGAGCAGAAGACCGATCGTCGTCGCCTTCTTCGCGCTGTCTTCCCACTCGATCGATCCCGCGTAAGGCGGCAGGTTCCGGAACTGCGTCGATTCGGTGATCGCGCGCGACAACTCGACGTCGGGGTTCACTCCCGCCTCGAGCCGCCGGTACAACTTCAGGAAGTACTTGTCTCCGTACAAGATCGCTGTGTTGCTTTGATCGGCCTTGAAAACGTTCGACCGTACCGGCGGGTCGTCACCGTCGAGCACGCGGGCAAACTCGGCGCCGCGGACACCGACGATCCGGCCGTCCGCGAAGCGCTTTGCGCGACGTCGCGCGATGTGGTCGAGCAAAAGCTCCCGAAACACCTCGCTGTACACCGCGTCGTGAAGAATGCCTTCCTCGTCGCGGGTCGTGAGGTACGCGAGTACACCTTCCGGTGCCTCTCTGAA
>PXBQ01000114.1 GCA_003566875.1 Spirochaetaceae bacterium
CCGCTCCTTCGTCACGTACTCGCCGGCGAGCGTCGCGACGTAGGAGTCGCCCTGCCCAACTATCGGTAGACCGCGATAATCGAGAACGCGCCAAGCGCGTTCACCTGGTTATTCTCCGGCGAGAACCTCGGGAAAATGGTCGTTAAGGTGTAGCGGCAGCGATGCATACCCGCGATTGAGGCGACGATCGGGATGCGTCTTACCCGCGACCGGACGATATGTACGTTTTTTGTCGGTAGCCTTCGAAAACTGCAACGAGTAATATACGATTTTGAAATCACAAATGCAATTCCTTCCGATTTACGGATCGTGAGTTTGCCCCCACACTATGTCTGGATCCGGCGACACGGCGGGCCGCGTTGCGGCATATTTCGTGTCCTGTTGACAGTGGTCCGGATCCGGACACATAGGAGGACGATATGAAACGGTTTTTTCTGGTTTTGTTGATTCTCGCGGTGACCGCGTCGCTGGTATTCGCCGCGGGGAAAAAAGAAGCCGCGACGGTTGGCGACGGTGTCCCAACTCTGTCGTACTACCTCGGGCCGCCCGCGGTGATCGCGACGCACGTCGACACCTGGGCCGACGCGCCGATCTGGCAGGAGTATCAGAAGCGGGTAGGCGTCAACGTTGAGTTCATCCGGATCCCGCAGGATGCGGCGGCGCACCTTTCGTTGCTGATCGCGGCCGGTGACTATCCTGACATGATCGAGCATCGCTGGGGCAACTATACCGGCGGTCCCGCGCAGGCGATCGCCGACGGCGTGATTCTGCCGCTCAATGACGTGTTCCGGGATTATGCGCCGAACATGACGAAGCGCATAGAGATGATGCGGCAAGTCGGTCCGGATAACGTTCTTGCGATGCAGACCGGCGCGGGCGAGTACTTCGGTTTTCCGATGCTCAGAGTCGACGACGAGACGCTGGTCTTTGTCGGACCACAACTGCGCGCCGATTGGCTCGCGCAAACGGGTATGGAACTCCCCGAAACCATCGCCGATTGGGAACGCGTTCTCACGGCTTTCCGCGATGAGTACGATGTTGCGCCGCTGTCCGGTACAGGGAAGTTTTTCGACGCCCGGAACGTATTCGGCGCGAGCACGTTCGCCTCGGCGTACGGTGTTGTCCTGGAATGGCATGTCGTCGACGGCCACGTCCAACACGGATTCGCGCAGCCTGAGTTGATCGATTTCCTGACGTTGGCAAATTCGTGGTACCAGAAGGGTTTGATCGACCCGGAGTTTGTGACCAACGACCGACCGGTATTTGACAACAAAGTGTATAACGGTCAGGTCGGAGCGTTCATCGGGTTCACCGGGAGCAGCATGGGACTGTACCTGAACGCGATGGCGGACCGTGACCCGAACTTCGACCTCGTCGGTGCAAAGTACCCGGTACTCAACCGCGGTGATTATCCGTACTTTGGCCAGCGCTCAGGATTTGTCGTTCCTCGTGCATCGGCGATCTCGACAAAGGCGTCCGATGTCGCGACGGCGGCTCGGTTCCTTGACTACGCGTACGGCGAAGAAGGCCATATGCTCGTGAACTTCGGGATCGAGGGCGTGAGTTACACCATGGTGAACGGCTTTCCAACGTATACGGATACTATTACGAACAACCCCGACGGACTCAGCGTTGCCGCCGCTATGGGGCTTTACACCGGTATCTCGGCCGGAGGTTCGGCGGTTCAGGACGGACGGTACGCCGTTCAATACCTTTTGAACCAGCCACAACAAGCCGACGCGGTCGAGAAGTGGGCGCAGACGAACGCGGCTGAGATCATGCTCGTCGACTTGAGCCCGGCACCGAATGTCGCCGATGAGTACGGAGCGATCTGGTCCGAGGTTCAAACGCACGCGGAAGAGAACCTTCTCCGGTTTATCGTGGGAAGCCGACCACTGAGCCAGTTCAACGCGTATCTCAGAGAGCTCGAAGCGATGGGGTATCCGAGGGCTCGCGCGCATATGCAAGCCGCGTACGACGCACTTTACAACTGATCGGCCGGAACGAAGTAAGGTTACGCAACGCGGGGGACGGCCCCCGCGTTTTTTCAGGAGATGTGAGAATGACGCTCAACGACCGCCTGAAACGCATCGCGACCGATCGAGTCCTGTACTTGATGCTGGTGCCGTTTCTCGTGTACTTCATCGTTTTCCACTACGTCCCGCTCATCGGTAACGTTATCGCGTTCAAGCGATTCACGCCCGCGCGCGGGATCGTCGAGAGCCCGTGGGTCGGGTTCATGTACTTCAGGCAGTTTTTCGCGTCGACGTACTTCGTACGGGTCCTGCGGAATACCGTGATCATCAGCGTGACCACGTTGATCGTCGGCTTCCCCGCGCCGATTATTCTTGCGCTGATGCTGAACGAAGTACGGCATACAGCGTACAAGCGAGTGATCCAGAGCGTCACGTACCTTCCGCACTTCGTTTCGATCGTCGTCGTCGCGGGGCTGATTGTACAGTTCAGCTCCGCCCGAGGACTCTTCAACGATATCATTGTCGCGCTCGGCGGTACTCGGACGTCGCTGCTTCTGCAGGCACGGCTTTTTGTTCCGATCTACGTCGGATCCGAGGTGTGGCAGACCGTCGGTTGGGGGTCTATCATCTACCTCTCGGCGCTTTCGACGATTGACCCAAACCTGTACGAGGCCGCGGTGATCGACGGAGCCGGCAGATTCCGCCAGTTATTGGCGATCACGCTTCCGTGTCTTTTGCCGACGATAACCGTACTCTTCATCCTGAGAACCGGGCAACTGCTTTCGGTTGGACACGAAAAAATAATCCTTTTATACAATCCACTTACGTACGAGACCGCCGACGTGATCATGACGTTTGTATACCGCAAAGGGCTGATCGATCTCAGCTGGAGCTACTCGACCGCAGTTGGGCTACTCAACTCTCTCGTGAACGGCTTTGTGATCATCACGGTGAATACAATCGCCCGACGGGTTTCCGACAACAGTCTCTGGTAAAGGAGTGACCGATGGTTTCCGGGAAAACATTGAACCCGCTGAGCTTTGACGTCTGGAACTACATCGTTCTCGCCGCGCTGGGCGTCCTGACGATGTATCCGTTCTACTACATGATCGTGGCGTCATTCAGCACCGGTAACAGCTTGCTCGCGCACCAGGGAGTGTTGCTTTGGCCGGTCGACCCAACTTTTATCGCGTACGAGAAGGTCGCGAGCAATCCAAAAATCGTGCGCGGCTACCTGAACAGTATTTACCTTGTCGTCGCGGGCGTCGGGCTGAACATGACGATTACGTCTCTTGCCGCGTACGCGTTGTCCAGAAAGCATCTCGTCGGCAGATCGTTCCTGCTGAAGTTTGCGGTTTTCACGATGATTTTCGATCGTGGGCTGATCCCGCTCTTCCTGTTGGTCCGAAACCTCGGGCTATACGGGTCATTGTGGTCGGTCATCATGACGTTTGCGGTCAACACGTACAATCTGTTGATCATGGTCACGTTCTTTCGGGGCGTACCGGAGAGCCTCGAGGAGTCGGCGATTGTCGACGGCGCGGGCCACTTCCGGATTCTCCTGGAGATCTTCATTCCGATCTCCAAAGCCGTTGTCGCTACTCTCATCCTCTTTTACGCGGTCGGCCGATGGAACGGATACTTTTACGCGATGATCTTCCTGCCGAATCCCGATCGGTGGCCGATATCGCTCGTGTTACGCGAGATCATTATTTCCGAACAGATGAGCGACTACCTGGGCGGCGTCGATGTCGGCGATCAAGGGTCGGTCTCGGAGACGATCAAGTACGCGACCGCGGTCGTCACGACGCTACCGATTCTTTTGTTATACCCGTACCTTCAGAAACACTTCACAAAAGGCGTCATGTTGGGCTCGATAAAAGGGTAAATTGCGTTCGGCGCGTGAATAGTGATAGAGTCAAGCATGACCGTTCGTTCACGCGTGCGAAAACGATGGTTCCTGTCGTTTCTCGGAGTCACCGCGTTTCCGTTTGTGATAGGCATTTTCCTGTTTTTACGCGGTGAACGGTTGATCCGCACCGAGACCGACCGTGTGCACCAGGCCCAACTCAGTGTTCTCATTCACGGCCTCGACAGCGTGTTCAAGGAAATCCGGACGCTCGAACTATCTCTGATCCAGGACGCGGATCTGCACGCGTTGATTTCCGGCCGCTTACCGACGAGCGAGGAGTACCTCACGGCGCGCCGGTTGATTGCCCGATACGGAGCCAGCCCTCTGGACGCGAGCAATGCCGTGGAATGGATGGTGTACGTTCGGGAGACCAACAAGGTCCTGACCCCGACAACGTATACTCACGACGCGAATTTCCTGCTTCGTGACCTGTACGGAGAACCCCCGTGGATGCTGGCACAGTGGCGGCTCCAGATGCGCAGCACCGAAAACCGCACGCTCGGAACGACGGGCCCCGCCGGGTGGAACGCCCCACCGTGGGAGCCGGTCGTCGTGTATCGCCGGCATCTCCCTATCGGACGGAGCGAGAATGCGCGCGCGGTCGCGGTGTTCTCCGTCTCTACCCCTTTGGTGTCCGACCTGCTCCGCACGATGCTGACTCGCGCCGACGATCTCGTGATTCTCTGGGACGGCGCTCGGTCGGTCGCGATCGGAAAAACCGGCGTCGTTTCAGGCCTTGAACTCCCGAATGAGTACCCCGATGTATCGACCACGATCGTCATGGGCGGCAAGCGGTACACGATTTATCGCGACCAATCCCGGCAGATGCCGGTCCAGGTCGTGTACGCGCTCGCCGAACACGGCGCTTTTGCCGTGATTCGTGGCCATAGAACGATCGGTATTCTCGCTCTTCTTGTGTGTGTTTTCCTCGCAGCCGGCCTCTCCGGATTTTTTGTCATCCGGAACTACACGCCTGTCCGCCGGCTGCTCGAACTGGTCATTCGGGCGAACGGCTCGCGGCTCCGCCCTGACAGCGACGAGTTTCGGATCATCGAGGAGACTCTCAACCGCGCGATGAGCGAGACCGACGAGTTGCGCGCTCTGGTTCTCGGCCAGGAACAGTCGCTCGAGTTGTACAAATTCCGCAGTCTGCTGCGCGGAGCGACGTCGGACTCGGGGCGAACCGCGGCTGAGTTTTTCCGGCACGCGGGGATTCACCTGTACGTCGTGATATTGATCGATCCGGTGCATCCGGATCAGACGGCCGCGGTAGAGGCTGCGGTGAGATCCGCCGTCGAGGAACGCCTTAAGGTCGTAGATGTGACCATGATCGGCGACGCGCTTTGTCTGGTCGTCGGCTCGCCGAGCGAGCAGTATCGGAGCGAGCTCGCCGACGCGGCAAACAGCGTGCACCGCGCCGTACGCTCTCGTGTGGACGAGAGCTTTGCGGTGGCGGCGAGCCCGGTTCACGAGACAAAGGAACCTCCGCGGCACGCGATTGTCGCAGCTCAAGGCGCTCTCGATTACCGGATTGTCGAAGGGACCGACGAGGTTCTCCACCCGAACCTTACCAGCATGCCGCGCGAAACGTTTGAGTTTACGCTTCAGCAGGAGAACGATCTCGCGAACACGATCATTACCGGAGATTTCGAGACCGCGAACCGGATAACAACCGAGATTCTCGACGCAAACTTCGAGCGTCGATCGCTCTCGATCGAGATGGGACGCTGTCTCGCGTTCTCGCTCGCGTCGATGTTCATCCGTACATTGAACCGTGTCGCGCGGTTCAGGGAGAACCACATCTGGGATGAACTTAGGCCGATCGAGAAGATCGCATCGTGCCTTACGTCGGAGCAACTGCGCACGACGATCCGTGATCTGCTTCTGGCCGTCTGTACCGATATTCGGCAGAATAGCCGGTCGCACGGCGAGAACCTCGTGACCCGGATCACAGAGTACATTGCCGAAAACCTCAACGATCCGAACCTGGGTACGAAGGACATCGCGAACACCTTTGACATGAATCCCGCGTACCTCGCGCGAGTCTTCAAAGAACTCACGGGCTTCAGTTTCGGAGAGTACATCAACCGGCGGAGGATTGAGATCGGCAAGGAAATTCTACGTTCCACCGATCGGACAATCGCCGATATCTGCCGTGAAGTCGGGTATCCCGAGTCGAGCTCGTTTATTCGGTTTTTCAAGAAGTTCGAGGGCATCACGCCCGGGCTCTACCGAGACGAGAATCGAGCCGTGCATCCGACGAGCGCGGAGTGAAGCGGGTGAACGTGGGTGCCGCGACGGTCGGCGTCGCTCCGTGACGACGACCGAGTTTCCCGGTGCGGGACGTACCGGTGCGCGGATGTAGCAACGGTAGCCCGGTTGTCTCACAAATCTGGGTCTCGGAATATCTGAGAAGCGAGCAGCAGGAAAGATGACCGAGAATTCTGTCTTGGACCTTTGAGCGGTATCGTCATCGCGGGGGATTGTGGGTTTTGTCGTCAGAAATGACGGCACCACCGATCAATGAACGGGACCGATGAACGCGATGGGGACACTGCTCTCGGCGATAGCGAGGTCACTACGAAGCGCGGATTTTCCTTCCCGGCGATGTATTCAGCCTTTACGCCCACCCGGCGCGAGCGTGACCAACTTTTTCTCGTGCGGCCAGGTGAGATCCTCGTACACACGGGCGGCTCGATTGCTCGAGGCGAACAGCTCGGTCGCTTCCCGCATTGACTTGCCGATCGCTCGACGAAGTCTTTTATTTCTTGCCAGTCCAAGGACATACTCGACCCGAGCGGGGCCTTTTCTACCTATTCATGAGAAATCCGGGCTAATGAATCTAACGATTCCATTTCCTTCCAAGACGGGAGTATTGTACCTGAAGAAGTAGCGCGACAGGCGTGTGTCTCTACGGTAAGATGAATCGGTTTCGGTTATTCACAAGCTCTGAGTTGTCGCAAGGATGTCACAACCTATAGCTTGTTACTTGACAAAAACAAGCGAAAACTTGTATGATGTGCGCCGGGGACCGCAATGGAGTACGTAGTCAGGACTGCCGAACAGCTCGCGCCGACTCTGAGAGCGTTCCGCAAGGAACTCGAGTTA
>PXBQ01000221.1 GCA_003566875.1 Spirochaetaceae bacterium
CGATCGACGGCTTTCTCACGAACTGCTCGCAAAGCAACAAAGGCGGAGAACAGCTACAGCGATCGGGGTACCGGGTGATCTCGCAGTTTGCGATGGGCCTCTTCGGCCAACTTCTCGGTGCGCTCGCGGCAGACCGAACTCGATAACGGCAATTGTATTCTTTTTTACAACCCGGATTGACATACGCGGCGACCGACCGTACAATAGGGATCGATAGTGATAAGTTCCGTTGACGAAACAAGAAACAAAGAATACCAAGGGGTGTACCATGGCTTCCAAAGTTCAGACGGTCTTGACCAAACTCCGGATGACGATCGACTCGGACAAGAGCATTCGAGAACCCGGCAAAGTATCCATTTCAGTTCAAAAGACAATGCCGGTGTTTGGAAAGACAAAGATTGTCTTAACCGGCCGCGCAACGTCCGAGTCGGAGAAGACGTACATCGAGGAACTGGCCAAAAATACCGCAACCGGATTCGAGGTCGAGTCGCGACTCGGCGTCCGAACGACGTAGAATTTCCCGGCACGCCGACAGTGAAAACGTAAGTTTTCCCCTCGGCGCATCCGAACGGCCGATATCACTGTTGCCCATGGGCAAGGGTGTTACCGGCCGTTTTTTTTCGCGTCTTCCAGTATCTCTTTCGGATACCCCAAGTGCTCGAGTAGACGTATAGCGTTTCGCGTCGAGACGATCCCCGCTTTGAGCGTGTAATCAAACGTTATCCCGTCGTCATTAACGTCATCGGCAAGATGAAGAAGAGTATAACTGTCGGTCATCGTCTGCGCGATCTCGAGGTCGTGCGTCGCGGCGATCGTGATCGCGTTCCGCTCGGCGAGATACCGGAGAATCGCGATCGCGGCGCGCACGCGTTCGACCGTGTTCGTCCCGGACAGGACTTCGTCGATAATCGCGAGCAACGGTGGGCTCTGCGCCGAAAACCGGATCACGTCGTGAATTCTTTCGGCTTCGGTCAGGTACGAGCTCTTGCCCGCCGCAAGATCGTCGCGTTTACTGATCGACGACACGACGCGAAAAACCGTTGTCCGATATGACTGTGCGGCGCACGCGACAATCGACTGTGCGAGTATCTGGTTAAGCCCGATCGCGCGAAGTAGAGTCGATTTGCCTGACATGTTCGAGCCCGTCAACACGATCCCCGGCCGGCCGAGGTCGATCGAATTTGCCACGGGTTTAGGCAACAGGGGATGCACGATCCCGTCCGCGAGTATCCGCGTCCCTTCGGTGAACTCAGGGACGCAACGGACGCCGTACGTCTCGCGGAACGACGCCGCCGAGAGAAGTGCATCGAGCTCGCCGATCGACCTGAACAAAACCTTCAGGTCGCTCTTCCGATTCTCGATCGCCGATCGGGAGGCATAGTAACCGAGAACCTCGAGAAGAAACAGTGCGTTGATATACTCAACCGCGACGTCGAGGATATCGCTCGGGTCAGGCCGTTTCCCGAGCACGAAACCGGTTCGACGATACACTCCCGCCACACGCGCGGTGGCTTTTCCGAGCTGCGGCGCAACGTCGCCGATCCCGTTTTGCCCGACAAGGCGCCGGGCAGCTGAGATCATCCGGCGGAGATACGAGACCGATTCGACCCTGTGCTCAAATCGCCGCCGAAGAACCGTATGCAGAATCGCGTTAGATAGGAACACGGGCACCGCGGGGAAAATGATCGCGCCGGGTCCTACCACAAATACCAGCACGATCGAGAGAATCGCGGCCGAGAACATCGCAACCGCGAGTGGAAGCAGATTGGCGGAAGTATCCGGGCTTCCCCAGAGCAACCTCACGACATCGTGCCCCTTCTGCTCACCGAGAGTGGTCGCCGCATCGAACACGGCAAACCGCAGACCGCGGTCCTCACCGAGACGCTCGATGACCGCGGCACGGTTTTCGATTCGGTCGCTTTCGAGCAGGGGACGCCGCAACGCCGAGTACAGCGTTGTTCGTCCTGGCGTCGAGCGAGTCTGATCGATCCGTGCGAACACCTCGTCGAACCCGAGGTCGGTCCACGTCACGTCGTCGACGATCGGCTCGTCGCCACGTTCGAGCAGGAGCTCGTGCAAAAGCTCTACGTTCTCGCGCTTCCTGCCGGGATCGCCCTTTGATCCCCACATCTTCTCGAGCGCTTCGACTCTGCCCTTCCGGCGGATCGTCCGGCTCACGCGAAACGCTGCGTACAGCGGGAGCACTGCGAACGACATGATCAAGTAGTTTACCGGGTCGTAGTTGTACCCGTACGTTCCAAAGACGACGATGATGATAACGGCACCGGCGACAAGGCCTAAACGAAGAGGTCGTAACGGCATTCGGCATTATTGCCCGGACGGTCGCTCGTTGTCACCCACGCGGTAGACGATTTCGACGGTCACCGAGTACACTTGGCGTATGAAGATCGCGATAATATCCGATATCCACGACAACATCTGGAACTTGCGTGCGGCGCTCGCTCGCCTCGGTGCGTGTGATACGATGGTGTGTTGCGGTGACCTTTGTTCGCCGTTCGTTATCCCGATGCTCGGATCGAGCTTTGCCGGGACGATTCACGTCGTGTTTGGGAACAACGACGCGGATCTCTTCCGAATCACGCAGAATGCGTCTCGGTTCCCAAACGTGGCGCTCCACGGCGAAGTCTTTTTCGGCGTAATCGACGGCGTCCGTGTCGCGGCGAACCATTACAACTCGATCGGTCCACACCTCACCGACGCCGCGGATCTGGTGTGTTACGGGCACAATCACGTGTACGCGGTCGAGAAAAAAGGCACGACGCTGATCGTGAACCCGGGAGCGATCATGGGTTTCAATCCCGGTCTCGGGCACGACGTCCCCGCCACGTTTATGGTGTACGACACCGAAACGCGGGAGGTGGAAGGATACTCTATCGAGACGCCGCACGGCTCTGAAACGAGCGCCGACGGCTCGACGGTTAAGCCGTACGAGCCGTCCACAAACGTGTAAACGGCGCTACGCGCCGGCCGCCGCGGCGTAGATCCTTTCGATCACTTCGACCGTCTTCACGCCGTCGTCGCCGGGAGAGACCGGCTCCGCGTCGCCGCGCACCCACGCGATAAGATTCCCGGTCGAGAGTTCGAACGGGTCGGTTTCGCGCAGATGCGGCGTGATCGTCTCGGGAACTCCGTTCCGAGTTGTGTAGATCTCGAGTGGAAAGAGCCGGGCGCCGCCTTCGGTTCCCCACACTTCAATCGCCATCACGTCTTCTTTGATGTGTCCGGCCCAGCTCACCTCGAAGTTGATCGATCGTCCGGCGCCGAGATCGAGGTGCCCAAACGCAAAATCGTCGACGTCAAACGCCGCGGTTCCTGCCGGCCGGTTCGGGTTGTGCCAGGCTCCGCGGCCGTTCACGCCGAATTTGCTGCCGGTCGCCGCGGCGACGTTCGCGACGTCGGGGTAGCCGAACATCCACAACGCGAGATCGAGGACGTGAACTCCGATGTCGATCAGCGCGCCACCTCCGGCAAGAGCCTTCTGAGTGAACCACGTCCCCATGCCGGGGATTCCGATCCTGCGAATCCACACCGCACGCGCAAAGTATAACTCGCCGAACTCCCCGGCATCGATCGCTCGTTTTAGATACGCCACGTCGGCAATGAAACGCCGCTGGTACCCGACCATGAGTTTCTTGCCGGTCGAGCGCGAGGTCTCGACCATCTCACGCGCGGCGGCGGCCGAGACCGCCATCGGCTTTTCGACGAGCACGTGCGCTCCGGCTTTCATCGCAGCAATCGACATCTCCGCGTGCAGCGCGTTCGGCGTACAGACCGAGACGATGTCGGGCTTCTCCTTCGCGAGCATATCGTCGAGCGCGGCGTACCGGCCGGGCACGTGATGCGCGTCGGCCGCCTCGCGCAACCGCTGCTCGTTCATGTCGCACAACGCGACGACCTCGACCGAGCCGTGTTTGCGGTACCCATCGATGTGCCGCCGCCCGGGCCACCCGGCTCCGACGACCGCTACGCGCAGAGTCTCACCCATATTCATCCTCCGATGTGCAAAAATGTTGGGCGATAGTACCACATAGCGTGCATCCGTGTCGCACGTCCACGAGTTTGACAGTTAAATCGCGCGGCGGGTACAATGAACGTCTACGCACCGAACAGACCGGCTATATTCGGCGATGGAGGTACGTATGGCACTCCGGTTCATCCCGATCGACTCGCCAAAAACCTCGTTCATCGCGGGCATGAACGAGGCGAACCCCGAGATCGTCATGGCGATCCGTGACGCGTCGGACGTTGAAGACGCGCGCCGACGCGTCTTCCGGTACTTGACGGATCAGGAAGAGCACCTCTTTTTTGACTCGGCGGGCGCAGGGCCGATAGAAGCAGCAACGCGGCGCTCCGCAGTGCACGTGCTCAAGGCGGTTTTTTCGCCGCAAAACGAGAAGAAGTGTAAGGCTGCAGCGCTCGCCCCGCTTCGAGACGCGCTCACCGCGGACGATTCGGCTGTTCTACGCGAGGTCTCGGCGGGTTTCCTCGAGGAGTTCCGGCGCCTGTTCGCCGGCGTCAACGGCGTCGCGAGTCTTCCGTTAGACGACGAGGCTGCGCCCGACGGCGAACACGCGCCGACCGCCGCCGAGAGCGAGCGCGCCGCGTCGTGCCGGCGCTCCGACGAGCTCGACCGGCTCTCCGGGCCGCTGCACGCGCGCGTCGCCCGATACCCAAACGGACTCGCGGCGCAGCACGTCGTACGCCGACGAGAGACCTCCGCCCGGATCCGCCGCGCACTCGGCGTGACGGCCCGCGACTGGAACGACTGGCAGTGGCAGCTCGTGCACGTTTTTCGCGATGAGCGGAAAATCGCCGAGTTTGTCGATCTTACCGACGACGAGTCCGAGGCGATCAAACTCGCACGGACAAACCGCGTACCGTTTGCCGTCACGCCGCACTACCTCTCGCTGATGGAGCGGAGTTCCGACCGAACGCTCGACCACGCTATCCGTGCGCAGGTCTTCCCACCTCTCGAGTACGTCGAGTACATCGTTGCGAACGCCGATCAACGCGGAACGGTACTGGACTTCATGCACGAGCACGAGACGTCTCCGGTTGCCGGTGTCACACGGAGATACCCGCTCATCGCGATCTTGAAACCGTATATCTCGTGCGCGCAGATCTGCGTCTACTGCCAGCGAAACTGGGAGATCGAAGACGTGACGTCGGCACGCGCTATCGCTCCGCAGGCGATGATCGACGCGGCACTTAAGTGGTTTTCCGCGCACCCGGCGATAACCGAGATCCTCGTGACCGGCGGCGACCCGATGTTGATGGGCGATGCCTCGCTCGCGGCGTTACTCGATCGCATCGCCGCGATACCGCACATCGAACGAATCCGTATCGGAACGCGCACGCCGGTCGCGCTTCCGCAACGGTTGACGCCGAGACTCGCCAAGATCCTGGCAAAACACCACGTACCCGGCCGCCGTGAGATCTGCGTCGTTACCCATATCGAACACCCGTTCGAGCTTACGCCCGAGACCGTACGCGGCGTGACGCGAATTCGACGGAACGGGATGAACATGTACAACCAGCGCGTCTTCACGATCGAGAACAGCCGCAGATTTGAGAGCGCTGCGACGCGAGTCGCGATCAAGAAGATCGGAATCGATCCGTACTATACCTTTAACACAAAAGGGAAGGAAGAGACTCGCGAGTATCGCGTTCCGATAGCGCGTATCCTCCAGGAGTGGAAAGAAGAGGCCCGGATGCTGCCGGGAGTGGTTAGAACCGACGAGCCGGTGTTCAACGTGCCCGGCATCGGGAAGAACTATCTACGGATGTCTCGAGACCACGCGGTGATCATGATCTCTCCGATCGGCGAGCGATTCTACGAGTTTCTCCCGTGGGACCGGAACATCGAACCGACGCACTCCTACGTGCACCGTGATGTTCCGATCGAAGGGTATCTGCGTGAACTCAAACGCCGCGGCGAGGACCCGGCTGAGTACGACTCGATCTGGTACTACTACTAGACCGAGACCCGTACTCCGGTCCCCAATTGCGCGGCGACGCGATCACCGTGACTTCCAGAGCGCGCCGAACGTGCCGTAGTAGCTGTACCGACCCATGTACGTGCTCTCGGCGAAAACCGCGAACGTATCGCTCAGGAAGTAGTTGGTTCCCTGGAACGACGCAAACCTGAGCCGTGACGCGTCTACCCACCACCCCGTCGGCTGAATGAGGTCGAAAACTAGGCCTAACCCGACGTAGACGTCGAAGTTCGTCAGGAACTCCCACGGCTGCACGAAGTTCTTGAACCCAAGGTGGACGGTGCCGAAACCGCCTACGGCCGCGGCCATGCCGGAGTCGGCGAAGTAGCCGGAATAGAACGTGACCAGTCCCTTACCGGCGACTCCGAAGCTCAGCGGGACGTGCTCGCCGAGTTTGACGTCCGACAGGATCAACTCGACGCCCGGATACGCGCTCAATCCAAAACCCCATCCGGAAGACAGCCCGATACCGGCCGAGAGCGATAGATCGCCGGCGGTGAAGTGGTGGTCCCAACCGGATCCGGAGTCTTGCGCCGGCAGCACGACCGAAGCGAGCGCCGCGATAATCAAGGCAATGATGAAAACCTTCGAAATTCGTCTCATTTATCCCTCCAAACAAGTTGCACAAAACCAGTTTCTCCAAACTACTCATCTCGGAGGATATTTGCAAGTCTTTTACTCATATTTGACGCGTGGCGGCACCGCGATTATCGCCGCGTGAGTAGAACGACGTTCTCGAGGTGATGAGTCTGAGGGAAAAGATCGACCGGTTGCGCCTTGATTATCGAGAACGCGTCCGCGAGCAGCGCGAGATCACGCGCCTGCGTCTGTGGATTGCAGCTGACGTACACGATCCGCTCGGCAGCGATCCGGATCACCTCGGCGACGGTCTTCGGGTGCAAACCGGCGCGCGGTGGATCGAGAACGACGACTCCGGGTTGACCGTTTTCCGCGACGAATGACTCGGTAACGACCTC
>PXBQ01000227.1 GCA_003566875.1 Spirochaetaceae bacterium
AGGAGACCGTGGTAAGGGATCCTACGGTTCCGACGCGCGTATACTCGCAGGTCGTCGGCGGCGAGGTGGAACTTCGCACACCTGTCGATGTCTTCCCGGCGCCGCGGTTCGGGACACAGGGATCGGTTTCGAGTAAGGCGTAACGACTAGCCGGAAACGATACCCCGTCCAAAGTCTCGAGTCGCTTTCACTTTTTGACTCGAAAAACAGACTTGAAAAATCGATTAATTCGGGTTAATCTTTCATCAAGTACCAACAACAAATCTCTGCAGCGTTTAACATCGTTGTCGTTTATCGGCAGAGTTGCCGCACACCGGACGTGACTGTACATCGGTTGAATACGTCGCGGAACGGGGTTTTCCGGACGGGCAACATAAATGGTGATTCTAGGAACGTATCGGAAGCGGTAAGACTATGCATCCGACGTGGATCAGCCATGGATTTGGTGCTGCCGACGGTGCCAAATCTCTCTTGTTGCCGCCTTGTTCCGCCGGCGAGAGGAGCCTGCGATGGTGTCACGGTGTGCGGTGTTGGTGCTCTTCCAAGCGGTTTTCTCGGCCCTTTTCGTAGCCGGGACGTTTGCTCAGGAGCTCGAAGATCCCGGTTTTTCGACGACGCACCGCGCGCTCGATCCTTCGTTGATCTCGACGCGGCTCACGACAGGTGTTGAGTTCCCGCTTCAGTCGCGCGTCCGCCCGCTGTTCGCGCAGCTCGCGTACGGAACACACGTAAGCGGGTGGCTCCCTCTCCCGTTTCTGCCGTTTCTCGCTCCGACTGTAGCGATCAACTATACGTTTGTGCCGATTCGCGCGGATTCGTCGTTCTCGAGCATCGCGGTCGGGATCGGCGCTACCGCCGCCGGCGATTTTGGAAGATTCTCCGCCACGGGTTCCGTCGTCGGTGGGGGGTACTCGAGTTTTCTGAACCGGACTGCGCGCGACCCCGACGGGGTCGCGTACGACGAGCAGTCCGGCGCCGCCGGGTACGTCGCCGCGGGTGCGGACGCCACGTACTTGCTCAACCCGGTCTTAAGCGTCGGGGTCGGCGCTCTGTACCACTCGATGTTCGGCTTGTACGAGGGCGTGCGCGCTCACGTGAACGTCACGCTCGATATCTCGGGGTTCCGCCGGAAAACGCGGCTTCGCGGGTACGACTGGCAGCCGATCTTCCCGGTTCTGATCGGGTACTACCCAAACGGGAGCGTCGCAAACGCCGTCGTCACGAACGAAGAGAAATTTCCGGTCACAAACGTTCGGGTCGAGTTTCTCGTGCCGGAGTTCATGTCAGCACCGTGGGTCAGCGAGCCGGCTGCGCGTATGGAACCGGGCGACTCCCGGGTGTTCAGTATCAACGCGCTTTTTTCGGAGCGTATTCTCGGGCTGACCGACGGCGTCTCCGCTCCCGCGGAGCTCACGGTGCGATACGAACTCAACGGTCGCGAGCGCGTCGCATCGCAGCCGCAGCGCATCGTGATCCATAACCGAAACGCGATGACGTGGGAGGACGACCGACGCGCCGCGGCGTTCGTGACTCCGCGCGATCCGGAGATCATCCGATTCGCGAGTTCGGTCGTCGGTACGGTCCGTCGCGAAGGCCCGGCGTCGGTCAACCCGAACCTCAGGGTTGGGATCGGGGTCTTCAACGCGGTTTCGAACACCGGTATGGCGTACGTTGTGGATCCGTCCACTCCAGCGTACGTCGATGCGTCCGAGAATCCGTTCATCGTCGATTTCCTGCAGTTCCCGCGGCAGACTTTCGATTTTCGCGGCGGTGACTGTGACGATCTCTCGATCTTGTACGCTGCACTGCTCGAGTCGGTCGGCGTTCCGACCGCTTTCGTGACGATTCCCGGGCATATATTCCTCGCGTTCTCGCTCGAGACCCGCACGTCGGAAGCGCAGAGAATGTTTCCCGATGAGAGACTCTTCATCGACGTCGACGGGCACGCCTGGATTCCGGTCGAGACGACGCTTGTGGGCCGCGGTTTCGACGAGGCGTGGCGAGTCGGTGCGGAGCAATGGTATCGTCACGTCGACGACGGGACGGCCGAGTTTTTTCCGATGGTGTCGAACTGGCGGCTTTTTCCTCCTTCGGGGTACCCGGTCGAAGGGACACCGGATAGTGAAATCCGCGTCGCGGCGCCGAATGAGAACGCCCTCGTGCGCGTCTACCGGGACGAGATCGCCGAGCTCGTCCGGCGGCAGCTCTATCCGCAAGTAGCGCAGATTCGCTCCCGTATAGCGACGAGTCGAGACCCCGCGAGAGACCTGAACAGACTCGGCGTGCTGTACGCTCGGTTCGGTCTGGACACGGACGCGGAAAGCGCGTTCGAGGAAGCGCTCGCGATCCGGGAGTACGCGCCGGCTCTCGTGAATCTCGCAAACATCTACTACCTGCGCGGTGAGTTCGAAATCGCTCTCGCGTTCTTTGAGCGCGCATCGCACGCGATTCCCGACGAGCCCGCTGTGCTTCTGAGTTTGTCCCGTGTGTACTACGAGCTTGAACGGTACGCGGAGGCGCGGGTGTACCTCGCCCGGCTCGAGCGCACCGACCCCGAGCTCGGCGCAGAGTACGGGTACCTCGCGGCTGTGGGCGACTCGGGCACACGAGCGGCGGACGTCGCGCTGCGGCACGAGAGGCTCATCTGGTTAGAGGACGATGAGGAGGATGAGCGATGAAGGCTTCACGCGGTCCGACCGTCGCGTTCTGCGTGCTTCTCGCGGTCTCGATGGCGTTCACGACGACGTGCGAGAATGTGATGCTCGAAACCGTGACGGCGGTCGTGACGGAGTACCAGAAGCCGCGCGCGACGCTCAACTTCGAGTCGGGGTCCGGACTTGCGGACACGACCGAGATCGTTATCACGTTCACGGAGTCGATGGACCCTACGAGCGTCTCGCTCTCGGGCGCGATCGGGCAATCAGCGGGCGCGGGAGTCTGGAGCGCGGGCACCGATGAAGACGGGCAGAGAATCGAGAACGCGGTTCTCACGATCCGCCCGGCGGAGAGATGGCCGCTCGGAAGCGGCAAGGATCTCGTCGTGGCCGGCGCCAATACGGAAGAGTTCAGACTCGACACGATCGACGTCACGTACGGCGTGCTCGACGGCGTTGTGTACGTTCACGCGCGCGACGGGAGGGACTACAATCCCGGCACGATCGATCAACCAAAGAGGACGATCGCCTCCGCGGTCCGCGAAGCCGAGCGCGTGTACGACACCGCGGAGGTCCGGGTGGCGGGCGGTGTGTACCAGGTCACCTCAACAACCGTCGTGAGCAAAGACATCTCGCTCTACGGTGGGTTCGACCCGGATGACTGGTCGGTACGGGATCCTGCGGTCCACGAAACGAAGTGGAACAACATTCGGACGTCCGGGAGCCACGCGACGCTGTCGTATCAGCCGGGAGTCGGTGAGGTCATCCTTGACGGCTTCACGATCACCGCGGGCAACGGGAGTATCGCTTTAAACGAAGCCACCGCGGCGATCTTCGTTTCGGGTGCGTCTCCGGTTATTCGGAACAACACGATCGTGACCGGAATAGCGGCGCGCGCGTACGGTATCTCAGCATCGGGTGCGGCGTTTCGGGTGAAACACAATAGGTTTGTGACGAACGCTCTAGAGGCGTTGGTCGTGTGTCTGAACGTTGCCGGGTCGACCGTGGAGATTTCCGACAACACAATTACAGGCGCCATGATCAACCAGTTTTACGGATTCTTCCTGGATTCCTCTCAGGCTGTCGTGGAACGAAACAGTATCGACGCCGCACAACCGATGAATCTCGCGTACGGCGTAAACGTGAACGGTGGGGCTGCGGTGATCCGGAACAACGTGATCTCGGCCGGCAGCATGAACACGAGTTATGTGATTGGTCAGTACGGTATCTTCCTGAGCGACTGCGAGGCGACGTTACACAACAACACGATCGACGGCGGTACGGGAGTCAGCGCGGACGGCATCATGACGACGGCGGTCATGTTGTATTACCGGGTAACCTCGACAATCGAAAACAACGTGATTTTCACACGGGGCGGGGACCTCAGAACAGGCGTATGGCAGGTAGACGACGCGTCGTTCCCGACAAAGTTCAACAACAATGTGATGTTCGGGTGTCCGGATGGCAAATATTTCCATGGGGAGATCGGTGATCCCGGGATCGGCTGGATTGCGAATATGACGGCTGAAGAATGTAACCTTGATGACGATTGCACAACCAGTTTCGAGGAATACATGTTGCTGAACGAAGTTCCCGTATCGGGGAACGTTTTCCTGACCGGGGAAGAACGCAACACCGTCGGACTCACGCCGGCACCGCACTTCCGACCTTTCGCTTCGACGGATGAATCAATCCGAATCGGCGGGAAGAACCTTTCCACGTTCTTCAGCGACGATTTTGACGGCCAGGAGCGAACCGTTCCGTGGTCGGTGGGGGCGTATGAGTGGGCCGAATAGCGAGGTGCCGTTCTGCGCATGCGGATCCGGACAACGGCGAGCGGTTTTGGAGGCGGTTCCCAGGGGCGCTGTCACTTCGGGGCCGACCGAGAGGGGTTCGGTACAGGCGAGATCCGTATGAAAGGGCTTTTCGTCGACAGCTGTGATCTGTCGGCTAAAACTTTGCGACGAGAGGGGGACAGTGTGAAAAGATCAAAGGTTGTTTTATTGGCTGTGGCTGTGACGCTTCTGGTGATCGGCTGTGCGCTGTTAGGGCCAAGCAAGAACAAAATTCTGGCTTGGGTTGACAACATCGAGGAGGGAACGCGCTACAGAATGCAGCTGCGGTGGGTTTTTCCGAACGACTCTGTAACCGACACGGCGAATATCGACATCACGAGCGTCGATCAACGTTCGGACAGAACCGTGATTCGTTTGAGCGCGTACGGTTACTCGTATTATTTGATCGCTCACGATGCCCGTGGGGCGCTTTATTGGAGCTATGAGGATACGTTTGACGACGACACGATGATCATGTTGAAGACACCGGTCGAGGAAGGCACTCGTTGGTTTGGGAGATTATTGACGCCTGCCTGGTCATGGGCATTGGACTATGCCGGTATTGCGTCCTTCTCGGACGTTCCGTTTCGAATAACACAGATGGGAGGCACGCGAGAAGCCGGGGCGGTTACCGCGGACGATGTGGTGACGATTCGTGTCGACCTCAGCGATGTCTTCGAAGCGGGCACGGTCACCTTCACCACCTCCGAGTACTACTATTCCCCAACGTATGGGTGGCTCGGCGAAAAATACGTCTACACGGTTGACGGTGACACGTACACCTTGGAGATCCGCATTACGGATATTACCGTCCGCTGACGGATGGGCCGTCCGCTGATGTGTCGGTTGTGTTTGATTCGTGCGAGTGGCCTTTATGACTTCTCGCACGAAATCTACTGAATGCGCGCTACCGCCCACGTTTGTTCTTACGGACCGAACGTCATGCAATCCCGACGGGAGTGTTTGTAGGTCCACTCCCTTCACGTCGACGTGCTGTTTGCGCCGGTGACAAGGGAGACACTGGTGATTCACACGGATCGATGCTCCCGATGAACGTCACTGTGGCGTCTTGGCGCACGGAGAGCATGTGATGAAAGCCCCCCTGATCTGTCATTCGCTTCACGGTGGAGTTATACCGTGGCGTTTCAAGCGTAGGTTGATGAATAGCACTTGAAAGTTTTGTCGGCGGTCGCTATACGAGAATACGGTGGCCGTGGGCAGCCACGATCTGCAAGGATAACGCGACGGCATAGGCGACCACGCGTGGGCTCACGGTCAATGTCAAATCAGGCGCCGGAATCCTGAACGCCAATGCGCAAAGACCCGTTCTAGTCGTAATACTCAGTCACCGGTCCCGTGTACTCGAACGTCGCCGTTGTGGCGGTTTCGCTTACCATCCCATACACGTTCAGGGAACCCGATATGCTGTATTCGGAACCCGTGACGTTGATCTCCACAGTGCCGCCTGTAACCAGGTATACTTCGTCGACGTTTCCCGTGTCCCAATCGAGTCCGATGATAATGTACGAATAGTCGGAAAAGGTTCCTGCGTCCTCATATTCGGAGTAGACGTACGAACCGGCCATCGACGGGGCGTTCGCATCGAAGAACATCTCCAGGTACAAGAAGTCGCCGGAACCCGTTTCTTCGTCGAAATCCAGGGTGCCGCCGAGAAGGTTTACGTCGATGTTGTAAACGCCGTACCATTCACCGTAATCCTCCAAGTACAAACGCGAAAGCTCGTGAGTCTGTCCACCGACAGTCATACTGCCTGCGGTGGTACTCGTGCCAGGGGTAACGGTCACCGAGATCGTCTTCGTTATGTCGGAGAAACTCTCGACCGTGACCGAGGTGGTACCTTCCGATACGCCGGTAATCGTGACGATATCGCCGCTCCGCGAGACGGATGCGATGGTCGAGTTCCCCGAAGAGACGGAAAACCAGTCGACGGTGCCGTCCTTGTCCCGTGCGGTTACGGTGAGTTGGTACGCCGCACCGACGGCGACGGAAACGTTTTCCGATGAAGGGGAAATACTCAGCGTCGGCTCGGAGCCGGATCCCAGTGACGATAGAAGGTCGCAACCAGCGAGTATGACCAAAGTGAGTAAAAGGACCATCCATCCAATGCGCCTCTTGCACATGGCGGTGCCTCCATGAACGATTATAGCACTGCATCAAAAAAAATTCAAAATAAAGTTTTAACTCCATTTAATATTTTTTTTGTAATGAATTCCGGAAACAAAACACCGCGCAGAACTCGACCGGCGAGCCTTCCGTGCGGAGAAAAAAGACGTGAGAAAAAGCTGGGGTTGCGCTCGTGCCGCCGCCCCTCTACAGCTCCTTCGCGCGCAAGCGTTCGAGGGCCCAGTGGGTGTATTTGCGGACTTTGCGGTCGGGGTCGTTTTCGAGGGCGGTGAGGAGATCTTTGCCCTCTTCGGTCGCGAGTTTTTCGAGCG
>PXBQ01000257.1 GCA_003566875.1 Spirochaetaceae bacterium
ACGGCCGATCTTCGAACGGAGACGAGTCTTGAGCCGAATCACGCCCGGCGAGTACGAGCCTCGAATCATTCGGTAGATCAGGTCGAAAGTCGAGAGATAACTCTGAACGAAGACAATGACGACGTACACGATCAACAAGTCGAGACGCACGAAGAGACGTGCACTCGGGTACGTCCGCGGGCCGAAAAAAACGGGAAAAGAAAACACGGTAGCGACGACCGCGAGCACCGCCCCCGCGATCATCGACCCGCGCGTGATGTCTTGCGTCAAATAGAGCCACGCGCCGAAACAGAGGAGACACAGGACACCCGCGCGCAGTACCGTCACCAGGATTCGTCGTGGTCTCGGCGGTGTGCGGGTGTTCATCGCACCCCATAGTAGTCTCGCGACCACGAGGTGTCAACAAACGCTTCGATTCGCCACCGGTGCGCTATCATCGCTTTTTGGTCTTCTAGTCTTGTTCTACTCGTGTTCGGCCGGGACAAGCAGATCGAGATCGAGCAGGCCGTACTTGTGTTTCAGGCGGAGCACGCGCGCGGTACCTTCGTCGATCTGATCCTCGGTCAACACCCCCTCCGCGACGAGTTCCTCGACGATTTTTATCATCTCGGTGAAATCGGTCTCGATGCTCAATATGATGTCGACACCGACCGAGAACGCACGGTACAACGTTTCCCGTACGGAGTAGTGCCGGGAGATCGCGCCCATCTCAATCCCGTCGCTCATCACGACTCCGTCAAAACCCATTTCGCCGCGCAGAAGGTCGATCATAAAAAAATCGGAGAGCGTCGCCGGGAAATCGGCGTCTATGTCGGTGTACAGAATATGCGCGGTCATAATCGCGTCGAGACCGTGCGCGACGGCGGCCTCGAACGGCACAAGGTGCCGGGCGCGAATCTCGCTTTCGGGCGCCTCGACGACCGGGAGCCAACCGTGCGAGTCGACTCGCGTGATACCGTGGCCGGGGAAGTGTTTGGCGACGGGAATCACACGCGCGGCGCGCGCGGCGTCGAGATACGCACGCCCGAACTCGGCTACCGACTCCGGGTTCTCTCCGTACGCGCGGTCGCCGATGATCGTTCGGTCCGGTGTACCGTACAGATCGAGCACGGGCGCGAGATTCATGTTGAGTCCGAGTTCGCGAACCTGCACAAGGTTTACGTACGTGGCAGAGCGCACGAACAAAGGATCGTCGTACGCTCCCATGTACAACGCGCCCGGAAACCGCACCGTGTTAGGAAAACGGAACGCATCGACTCGTCCACCTTCCTGATCGGCGGTCAAAAACAAACCAAACCCGGGGTTTCTCTCCGCGCTCAATTGGGTCAAAAGGTCGGTCAGCTGGATAACCTCGTTGGCCGAGTCGTAGTTGTACCGGTACAGGATGAACCCGCCCGGCAGTCCGGTCCGAATGATCCGGTCCAGATGAGCCGCATTCGTCCCCGGCGGAATTCGTCCGATGAAACGTTGGCCGATTTTTGCGCGCAGCGACATGCCGTCCAGTACGGTCTCGATCAAAGCACGCGAGATCGCTTCGTCCGGCGCGTCCGGTCGCGTATCGGCGCCGTGCCACGGATCCTTAACGGGTGGAACCGCGTCGATTCGTGTGTTATCGGCCGCTTCGTGTCCCGGCGGCGAGATATCGTCCATCCGTGGGCGTTCGGGTTGTGGTGTTCGGCACGACACCGAGACGACCGCGAGCAGGATCGCGGTCGCGACGATTCGGTTTCGGTAGCGCGCTCTCATGAGCTCTCCTCGGGCGTACGAACCCCATATTAGTACCGTCGGCCCGAGAAATCAAGCTCACGGACGAGTGCGACGGCGATCACGCGGGAAGAGCGACGCTTCCTTGACGTTTTGCAGCCCGAGAAGCTTCTGCGTCAACCGCTCGAGTCCAATCGCAAATCCGCCGTGAGGTGGACAACCGTACCGGAAAATCTGCATATAGTCCGATAGCCCGTGTTCGGTGAGTCCGAACTTGGGCAACGTGTCCCGTAGCATCGCATACTCGTGGATGCGTTGACCGCCGGTCGTGATTTCTAGACCGCGAAAAATCAGGTCGAAACTGCGCGTCTTCAAACCGTCGGGATACGTGTAAAACGGGCGTTTCTTGCGGGGGAAGCCGTGCACAAAGACCGCGTCGATCCCGTGCTCGGTACCGGCCCAGTCCGATAGCACACGTTCGGATTCGGGATTGATCTCAAAAACGCGACGTCCAAGCGCCGTCGAGACAATCTCTTTGGCGTCGTCGTGCGAAACGCGTGGAATGTTCTCGACTGTCTCCGGGTCGACGGGTTCGATACCCCACGACTCGATTATGTCACGGTGCTCCGTGTTCACACCGGCGACGATGTGCCGAAGAAGCCGGCACTCGAGGTCCATCAAGTCGTTCTCGTTCTCGATGAATGCCATCTCCACGTCGAGCGAGACGTACTCGTTGAGGTGGCGCGGGGTGTCATGTTTCTCAGCGCGGTACGCCGCGCCGATCTCGAACACGCGTTCAAGCCCGGAGGCGACCATGGTTTGTTTGTAGAACTGCGGTGACTGCGCGAGGTAGACGGTGTCGTCAAAGTACTGCACCGAGAACAACCCGGTTCCGCCCTCGGTCCCGGTGCCGATCAACTTGCTTGTCTTAATTTCGGTGAACTGCTCGGATCGGAGAAACTCCGCGAACAACCGGAGAATCGTCGACTGAACAGTGAAGATGGACCGAATTTTCGGGTTTCGCAACGACACGATACGATTGTCGAGGATCGATTCGATTCCGACCGCGTCGGGCTCCTGATTCACGGCTATCGGCAGATCGGGTTCGGCGGGCGCAAGCACGTCGGTATGCGTGGCCTTCACCTCGAAGCCCCCGGGGGCCTTAGGATTCTCGACGACATCTCCGGAGATCGTCACGACGCTTTCGAGCGTAAATTCGACGCCGCCGTCGTACACTACCTGGACGATCCCGGTCCGGTCACGTACAAGCACGAACGAAACCGCACCGAGCTCGCGGATCCGGTGGATCCACCCCGAGACGGTTGCGGTCGAGCCGACGTTCGCCGGCACGTCACGTATCAAAACCCTCATCAGTCGCCCTCCATCATCCTTTCAAACTCGTCGTCGGTGTCGGAGAACAACCGCGCGGCGATCAACCGCGTGTACACCGACTCGGTCGTGAGCTCCCCCATCGGGATCGCGCCCTCCCTCCACAGCTCGTGGCCCGTCACGTACTCCGAGAGGTCGACAATCCCTTCCTGCTGCGACGTGCAGAAGAACCTCACGCCGCTCTCGACGCCGACTCTGAGCGCGTTTCGCAACCCAAACGGTGTTTCGCGCAGGTTTGCGGTACCCGTATCGAAAAGCTCGAGTATGAAATTCCGGATACCGGTCTCCATAAGGGCCAGCAACGAATCACCACGAATACCCGGAAAAACCTTCACGATAAATGTTTCCCGAATCGCCGCCTCGATCCGCTGCACGAGCCCGCTTCGATCGAGTTCTCGGTGACCGAACGCGCCGTACGCGGCGGGAACCGGAGCGACGCCTGAGTTCCACGTTCGGAAATGTCCGGTCGGCCCGCCGAACCGCTCGAACCGGAGATTCACCGGTGCAAAGGCTTCGCCTGAATACACGACCGAAACCCCGGGTTCGCGCGACGCGGCTTTTCGCACCGCGTCGCGTAGGTTCCGGATCGGCTCGGACTCCGCATCTTCGAGAACCGCGGGTGCGGCAGCCGCGGTCAAGACGATCGGGACGCTCGTGTCGCCGAAGAGCCAGTACAACAACGAAGCCGTGTACGCGAGGGTGTCCGTGCCGTGCGCGATCACGATTCCGGCAGCGTCGTGTGCGCGGCCGGCGACCGCGTCGATGAGCGACGCCCAGTCTGCTGGTGTTATCTCTTCGCTCAAGAATCGACCGAGCTGGATTTCCTCGATCTGCACCGAGTTCGATATGTCGGGATCGCTCTCGATCACCGCGCGTACGTCGACGAGCTCGCCCGGAACGACAAGACCGTCGCTCCGGCGGCGCCCCGAAATCGCCCCGCCAAACGAGAGGACGTGGATGATCTCGAGCGATAGCTTCTCTTTGAGGATGTCGTGCACGATCTGCGGTTCAGCGCGACCGGAGGTCGCTTTCATGACCTGGCCGACGAGAAAGCCGAGCGTTTTTGTGTTGCCGGACCGAACATCCTCGACCGCTTGTGGGTGTTCGGCAAGGATCTCGTCGACGATCGAGGCGATCCTCGCGCTGTCGGTGATCTGCTCCCAGCCTTTCTCCCGAATCACGGCCAGTGGGTCCTTGTCCTCGGAGAAGACCGCCTCGAGCGTCTGTTTCGCGATCTTCCCGTGGATTTTCTTCTCTGCAAGCAACATCAGAAGCTCCGCGAACCGAACGGGGCTCAGCGGCGACGACACGAGCTCGACACCGTCCCGGTTGAGCAACTTCCTCACGTCGGACGTGAGCCACGTCGCGGCGACCACGGGATCGGATCCCAACTGCACGGCCTCTTCGAAAAAATCGGCGGTCGATCGTTCGTCGCAAATCACGTCGGCCGGCGTATCCGGAAGCCCGTACTCGCGAATCAACCGGTCCTTTCGGTCGACCGGGAGCTCGATCGTCGAGCTCTCGATCATCTCGAGGAACTCCGGCGTCGGGACAAACGGCGGCAGATCCGGTTCCGGGAAGTACCTGTAGTCGTGCGCGCTTTCTTTCGTTCGCATCGGCTCGCTTACGTCGCGGTTTTCGTTCCAAAGACGGGTTTCCTGCACGACCGTGCCGCCGCGCGTAAGAATCGCTTCCTGCCGCGAGATCTCAAAGTTGAGCGCCTTACGCACGAATCGCGAAGAATTCAGGTTCTTGATCTCGACCTTCGAGCCCAGCCCACTCTCGGAGACGTTGACCGAGACGTTCGCGTCGCACCGGAGCGAGCCTTCTTCCATGTTTCCGTCGCAGACGCCGAGATACCTTACCATACGGCGGAACTGCCGCAAAAGGATCTCCGCCTCATCGCCGATCTCGAGGTCCGGCGCGGTGACGATCTCGAGCAGCGGCGTTCCGGCGCGGTTGTAGTCCAGCAGCGACATCTCGCCCGCGTGTACCATCTTTCCGGCGTCCTCTTCGAGATGACACTCCTGGATCCGGATTCGCTTCTTTTTTTTGTGGAACTCCAGATCGATCCACCCGTCGGTACCGACAGGAGAGGCAAACTGACTGATCTGGTAGTTCTTCGGCAGGTCAGGGTAGAAGTAGCTCTTTCGCTCGAACATCGTGCGCGGCGCGAGCGTACAGTGCAGCGCGCGCGCGACGCGATACGCCATCGTGATCGCCTCATCGTTCAACGCGGGTAGCACACCCGGGTAACCCATGCAGACCGGACAGACGTTCGTGTTCGGCTCATCGCCGAAGGACGCGCGGCAGCCGCAAAAAACCTTCGTGTTCGTCGCCAGCTGGACATGAATCTCGAGACCGACAAATGACCGATACACGTTTACCTCCCAACCCCGTAGACAGGCGGAAACGCATCGGGAAACGTCACGGGGGTCGCGACGATCGATGCCGCGTCGAGCAGCAGGTTCTCGGAGAACTCCGGCCCGACAAGCTGAAGCCCGATCGGCAGACCGTCGGTGATTCCGGCCGGAAACGTCAACGCGGGGACGCCCGCGAGACTCGCGGCCGTCGTGTAGATATCGCCGATCTTCTGTCGGAACGAGTCGCGTTCGGGATCGTCGTGCACGAAAGCCGGACTCGGAAAGACCGGCATCAGAACCGCGTCGAACTCGGAAAAGGCGTCGACAAACTCGGTTCGGATCACGGTGCGAATCTTTTGCGCGCGATTGTAATACTTGTCCTGGAATCCGGATCGCAGAACGTACGTCCCGAGAAGAATCCGGAGCTTGACTTCGGGGCCAAAGCCGTCGGTGCGGGCCTTGCGGACGAGTTCCTCGGGATTCTCGGCGTACTCGGGCCGGTTGCCGTACCGAATGCCGGTGTACCTCGCGAGATTCGCGCTCGCCTCCGCGGTCGCTATCGTGTAGTACGTCGGAACGGCGTACTTGAGACTCGAAAACTCTATTTCGGTGACCGAGACACCGGCGGCCCGGTACTTCTCTGCGGCGTCGAGGTACGCGGCGCGGATCGCCGGGTCGAGTCCTTCGGTGTCACGAAGAATCGCTATGCGCGAAACCGGCGCGCCACCGGACCCGGACTTTGCGCCGGCCCGTCGCGATTCGGTTTCGGCGGGTTCCGGAGCGTACGTCGATTGGTCGTGCTCGTCCTCACCGCGCATCACGGCAAAAACCGCGCGGCAGATCTCAGGATCGGCGGCGATAACGCCGAGGCAGTCGAGCGACGACGCGTACGCAACGAGACCGTACCGGGAGACCGCCCCGTACGTCGGTTTCAAGCCGTACATTCCACAGAACGCGGCCGGCTGGCGAATCGAGCCGCCGGTATCGGTCCCGAGCGCAAAAGGAACGAGACCGGCGGCGACGGCCGCAGCCGAACCACCCGACGAGCCGCCCGCGACACGAGTGAGGTCCCAGGGGTTATTCGTCCGTGCGAACGCCGACGAGTCGCACGATGATCCCATCCCGAATTCGTCGAGGTTTGTCTTCCCGACCGGCACCGCACCGAGAGCGCAGAGACGCTCAACCGCGGTCGCTGTGTACGGCGCGACAAACGACTCGAGAATCTTGCTTCCGCAGCTCAACCGAAAACCACGAACGGCGATATTATCCTTTATCGCGAACGGCATCCCGGAAAGGCTGCGTGCGTCGGCACGCTCGGCGACGGGCGCGGAAGGGAGGAGATCGATACCGCGACTCGGCTCAAAATCCAGGAACGCCGAGATATCGCGATCGCGATCGTTCACGAACGCACGATACTCGTGACTTGCGGTATCGTTCGAAACGGCTGTTCTCCAATCTTTTTTTTCGGTCGGCATCGAGAAGGCAC
>PXBQ01000337.1 GCA_003566875.1 Spirochaetaceae bacterium
GACGACGCGCGGTTGACCTCGTCGGCGAGGATGAACTGGTGCATGATCGCGCCGCTCTTGAACACAAACTCGCGTTTCTCGGGGCTCCAGACCGTGACGCCGGTGATGTCACCCGGAAGCAGGTCAGGCGTGAACTGAATTCTCGCGTAATCGAGCCCCGCGCTCTTCGCGAGGCTGCGCGCGAGCGTCGTCTTTCCGACACCCGGAATGTCCTCGATCAGGACGTGTAGTCCCGCGAGAAATCCTGCCAGAACGAGGTCGAGAATCGAATCGCTCCCGACGAACGCTTTTCGCATCATCTGTTTCAGATCGTTTGCGACGGTTTTTTGGTCGATGGTCGTTTTCATATGACTTTCCTAATATACACAATTTGGCCGACCGGTCCAATAAACACCGACAAAAATCCGTGTTCTCCGGGATGTCCGGAGTCGTCCGCGTCACAGGCCGAGAATCATCGTCGCGAACGAAAAGTACACGATCAGCCCGACCGCGTCGGCGACCGACGTGATGAGCGGGCCACTCGCGATTGCCGGGTCGAGTCCGACCTTTGTCAGCAGAAACGGAAGCGCCATTCCGATCAGGTTCGTCAGCACGAGGATCGTCGCCATCGTGCAGAACACGACGAGACCGATCAGCACGCCGCCTCGGAACGTGCCGAGCGCGAGCCCCATGAGTCCGAGCGTGACGCCGATGAACAGGCCGATCACGAGCTCCTTCAGGAACACTTTCATCCACTGATTGAGCTTGATCTCTCCGGTGCTGATCGAGCGGATCATCATCGTCGCCGATTGTGAACCCGCGTTTCCACCGGTGTCGATGATCAGCGGTATGAAGAACGCGAGCGCGACGAAAGCCGCGAGTGTTTCCTCGTACGCGGCGATCACGCCCGATGAGATCAGGTTCACGAGGACCAGTCCGGCGAGCCACCCGATCCGGCTCCGGAACAGGATCATCCGGCCGGTTTCCCAGTAACCGCCCCTGATCGGCATCACACCCGCGCTCTTGTGAAAGTCCTCGGTCGTCTCTTCTTCGGCGACCTCGAGCACGTCGTCGACCGTCACGATCCCGAGCAGCACGCCGCGCGTATCGAGCACCGGAAGCGCGAGTCGATTGTACCGGCGCATCAACCGGACCGCCTCCTCGCGGTCGTCGGTCGCGTTGAGATTGATGAACGAGTTATCCATGATCGACTCGACCGTCGCGGTCGGTTCGGTCAGCACAAATTGGTGAAGCGGCAGCGCGTCGATGAGCTTCCACCACGCGTCTACGACGTACACCATCGTGACCGTATCGCGCTCATCCGCGGTCCGTCTGATGTGGTCGAGCGCTTCCTGTATCGTCCACTCGCGCCGGACCGCGACGTAATCCGGCGTCATGAGCCGACCGACGCTGTCTTCGGGGTATCCGAGCAGACTGCGCGCCTCGCGCAGGTCTTCCGGAGAGAGTAGATTCAAGAGCCGTTGCGTAACTTGTCCGGGCAGTTCGCCCAGCAGGTACGTGCGGTCGTCCGGGCTCAAGTTGGCAAGAAGCGTCCGTGTCTCGTGATCCGTGAGCTCGATCAGGAGCTTGTCGGTCGTTTCGCTATCGAGCGACGCGAGAACGTCGGTCGCGAGATCGTTCGGCAGAGCGCGGAAGAACAGCACACGATCTCTCTTGTCGAGGTTCAAAAGCAGGTCGACGATGTCGGGTACGACGATCTCGCTGTCCGGCCACGGCACTTGTGTTTTCGCGAGTTCCTTCCAGTTTTTCTCGTCGATCCATCGTTGTATGGCGTCGGGTAGTATCGCGTTCAACATAAGCGCTCCGTTTGTTACGATCGAAAGTACTTCGCCGATCGGCATCGGTCAAGGAGTACCCGCCGGCCTCGTGGACTCTCGGAGCGTCGGTTATCGCGTGCCGGGGCCGGCGACCGATAGCGCGTGTGCGTCGGGAAACAGGCGTGCGAGATCCGGATGACACGTGAAAATAACGACTTGATGGCGTTTCGCGAACTCCGCGACGACGCCGGCCGCCGCCCTTTTCCGATCGGGGTCAAGGTCTACAAACGGATCGTCGAGCACGAGAAAACCGCGCGCGTCGCCGAAAAGGACCTCTGCCGCGGTGAGCCGCAGCGCGAGGCCGAGCACGTCGCGGGTGCCGGTGGAGAGCAGATCGACCGGAGTCGTGCGTGAAGGCCCGGCGACCGCCTCCGGGACGACACCACGTCGCGGGATGCCGTCGTAAGCGCCCTCGGTCATCGCCGTGATGTACCGCGATAACAGCGCGTCGTACCCCGAAAACGTGTCCGTGTCGAGCGCGCGCGCGGTTTGGTGCGCAACGTCGCGTACCGCGCGGACGTTTTCGGCATACGAGACGGCTCGTTCGAACCGTGCCTGCGCGTCCGCGAGTATTTCGGTGAGTTCCTCGACCGAGCCGTCACCGACGATGCTCCCGAGTTCTCGTTCGGCGTCGGAAATCTGCTTTTCGAGTTCCCGGACCGTCTCACGCGAGGCCGCGAGACGCGTCCGTGCGAGCTCGTATGCGTCGATGAACGTCCGAGTGTCGGTATACCCCGGCGGAATCGGCCGGAGAGCCGCGATCTCGGTTTGCAGTGCTTTCTTCTCGTTTGCGGCCTCCGCGAGTCGCGAGAGAATCGCCTCTTCGTCGCCGCTCGCGCTCTCGATCGCCTCGATCTCGCGCGCCGTCTCCTGCACCGTTCGCAGCGCCGCGGCGCGCTCCGCGCCGACTCTCGAGTGCTCTTCGACTATCTCGACGAGCGGCCGCGCGCCTTCGGTCTCGGCCTCGGTGACCGCGCCGAGAACCGCGTCGATCGTGTCACCGTGCAACTCGGCAGCGATCTTCTCTTCGAGTTCGTCGACGCGCCGCACCGCGGCTCGGTAGTGGTCGTAACGCGTCAACGCGGCTTCGCGCGATCCGCCGACCTTCTCGAGGATTTTTGCGAGTTTCTCGCGTGCTTCGGCGTGTTGTTTCGCGACGGCCTCAAAATCGATCCCGGTCGGTTCGACCGTGACGGTCACATCACCGTGGTCGACCGCGACGCGCCCTCCCGCGGGGATCTCGTACGGCGTCCCGGGGCCGAGTTCACGATCGCTCGGCGGATCGAAGTCGCGCGTGACGCGAATCGTCGAACGGCGTGAAGCCGCGACGGAAACCGTGAACGAACCCGCGTTGAGCCGCGTCTCGATGCGTGTGAGAGCGTCGCGCTCGGAGTCGAGCTCGAGGATATCGTCTTTTTTCACGACCGGAAGCGCAGCGAGCTCCCGCGCGGCTTCGTCGCGCCGCGCGACCAGCGCCCGCAACGACTCGGCGCGATGCAGCGCCTTGAGATTGGCCTCGCGCGCTGCCGCACGTTTTTTTTCCTCGTCGAGCGCGGAGAACGCTTGTGTCAACGCGTCGAGCGCGTCGCGGGCGGTCGTGTTTCGGTCTTTGAGGACCGGCAGCCGGCGCATCGCGTTTTTCGCGTTCTCGGCGCGGCTCTCGACGGCCGCCAGGCGAGCTTCGAGTTCACCCCGGCGGTGCGCGTCGCGCACCGTGTCTGCGTTCTTCGTCACGTCTTCGTCGAGACGCGTCACTTCGGCGCGCGCCGCGGCAATTTCGCCGGCCATCGCGTCGAGCCGAAGCTCCAGCGCCGTCGCGAGGGTGTTTTTCTCCCGGACCCTTTCGAGTTCGTAGTACGCCGCAAGAATCGAGCCGACCTTGTTCGTCCACGCGTGCTCGGCTCCGCGCTCGCGGCCCGATTTGTCGCGCTCGGGAAGCGATCGGTCGGAATCCCAGTGGGAAAAAGCCGAGTCGTACATCGCGTCGATCTCCGCGAGGAATCGGTCGATCGATACGCCGCCGGTTTCGAGAACGGCTCTGCGGACCGTGTCGGCAAGGTCGGCACGCGTGTCGGCATCGCCGACGAGCGCGCGGACCGCGTCGGTGAGCC
This sequence comes from Spirochaetaceae bacterium, assembly GCA_003566875.1. GTDB lineage: Bacteria > Spirochaetota > Spirochaetia > DSM-27196 > PXBQ01 > PXBQ01. Next base: position 3,929 of record PXBQ01000337.1, read on the forward strand.
CCGATTGAAACGAGAGAAGAAGCGAGCGAACCGTGCCCGGACTGGCGGGAAGCATCGCCGCGACACCGAGCGCGATCTGTTCGGGTTCGGTGACGGTACCGCCGGACGGCAAACCGAGCCGTTCGGCCGGGGTCGCGCCCCACTGTCGCGAGAGCGTGTACGTGCCGTTGTGTTCGATCGTGAGAGCGGCGGCGATCGTGTCGCCGCCCGAAAGCGGCATGAAACGCTTCATCGTGCCTTCAAAATCGCGTTTACCCAGTCGAGCCGGCGTGAACAGCACGTGTTCGATCGCGCGGAACATCGTCGATTTTCCGGCCTCGTTCGGACCCGTGATTACGGTGAGTTCGGGGCCGAACTCTATCACGTGTTCCGCGAGGCCCGCGAAGCTCGCGATCGAGAGCGAGGTAATGGTCACGAGCGAACCCTTCGCGCGACTTCAAACGCGAGATTCGCCGCGTCGAGCCGATCATGAGCGAGCAGTTCCGCAACGACCGCGTGCGCGAACGAGCCGTTCGGCAGTTCGGTGTCGAGCTCGTCCGGATCGACGTCGGGTCGGAGCGACTCGGTCTTGATCTGCGCGTACAATGCGGCGGACTCAAGCTCTTCGAGATCGGCGACGATCCGGTCTCGCTCCGATCGAGGCGCCGTGCCGGACAGTTCAATCCGGTACAGTCGGTCCGCTCCGTCGAGGGCGGGCCTGGAGATCTCGGTGCCGAGAATCTCCGCGCGCACGCGTTCGGAATCGGTCGTCCGGTCGATCGTGATCGACTTTCGCACGAAGCGGTACCGACCCGTCCGGACGAACGCGCTGCGTACTATCGTCCTCCGATCGAGTTCACACTCGACGACCGATCCAAGGTGACCGCAGTCGAACCCATCGGGTTCGGGTGTCCCGGGGATGAAGAGACGGCCGTCGGGATCGGGTGGGTACGGCGCGTGCGTATGCCCGATGATCCAGAGGTCGACCGGCGAGGCCAGCAGATCCTCGCGCCGCATCGGAAAGTACCGGCCGTCGGAGTCCGGCGTCAGGCCGTCGATGCTGCCGTGAGCGACGCCGATCACGGGGCGGTCGCTCGTGCGCTCGTACGCGGAAATCCACGCGGTTGCCGGTGTCTTTGAGTGTTTCGACGTGCACGGCGCGGGCAGGATGACCGCGTCGCAGTCAAACCGGTCCAGGTCGTACGGTTCCGGCGTCTCGAGGACGATCACTTTGTCACCGGCATTTTCGCGGAACACCTGCCACAACGACTCGAGTTCCGGGTTGAAAAAGTCGTGATTGCCGGGAAGAACCGCGGCAACGCGTCCGTCAAAACCCGAGAGAATCGCGGCGACTCTCTTTACGTCGCGCTGCGAGACGCGGACCGACTCGAACACGTCGCCCGCGCACACAAGGATGTCGCACGCGGTCTCGTTCGCGTGCGCGACGATCGTCTCGAGCACCGCAAACCGCGCCTCGGCGAGAGTCGCGCCGGCGGCGCCGTACGAGCCGAACTTCATCCCGACGTGCACGTCGGCCGTCGCGAGTATTTTTAGCATACCGCGGACCGGCTCAATCGACCGTTATCGTGACGCGCGCGATCGTTCCGATCTCGGCGCCCAAGACGGTTGCGAGCAGTACCGTTCCGTCGCGAACACCGCGAGGGATAGTGAGATCCGCGAAGTAGCCGGGCTCGTTCGGTATCTGAACGTGGTAACTACCGCCTGCTGCAGCCTCCTCAGGGGTCACCGAGATGGTGAGTTCAAACTCGGTCGCTTCGTGGGTCGAGAAAAACTCGGCTTTCGACTCAGCATCGAAAAACGGTCTGTTGTGTCGGAACGAGAAAATCCCGCCGAGCCCGCGTCTGCGCAGCGCCGACAGGATGTCGTCGACGTCGTTTCCGAACCGCCGTCCGCGCGCCGGGCCGCGCGTCTTGTTCCGTGGAAAGTCCCACGACAAATCACTCGTTGATCCACGATCGAAGCCCGCCGGGTCTCTCCATCGGAGATCAAACCCACGCGGAGTCTCTGCTGCCCGCATCGATTCGTCGTACTGCCTCCGAGCCGACGGATCGCGAAGCGTCGTATACGCCTCGGTGGCCTCCCGAAAACGTTCGGCTTCCGAGCGGCCGTGCGCGTCAGGATGCGACTCTTTCGCGAGCCGCCGGTAAGCGTCCTTGATCGCTTGCGTGTCGGCATCGCTCGAAACGCCCAACACGGTGTAGTAGTTTTTTTGTTTTGACATACCGCGTACCCATCCCAGATACGTGTATTGTGCACGCGGCGCCGGTGAACCGTCAAGAGGTTTTGTTTGTACGGTTTTGCCTGTACGGCCGTGTGTAGAGACATCGGGCACCAATTCTGTGTAAAATGCTCAGCGATGAAAAACTTAAAAGAAAAAAGAACGATAGTGGTCCTCGACGGCGATCAGACCGGAAAGGAGTTGCTCGCAGAGGCGCTCCGAGTCATTGACTCGGGTGTAACGCGACTCGATGTGGAGTTTTTGACGTTTGACCTCGGACTCGAGAACAGGCGCAAGACGAAGAACGCGGTCGTGTACGAGGCGGGAGCCGCGATCAGGGAGCATCGCCTGAGCCTCAAGGCCGCGACGATTACACCTCCCGAGAAAGACGGCGTCGGCAGCCCGAACAAGATTCTGCGCGAGGAGATGGACGCGTCGGTGATCCTGCGGACCGGGCGGCGCATCCCGGGCGTGAGGCCGATCGGCGGTGTGCACTCACCGATCTCGGTCGTGCGTATGGCGCGCGACGACGCGTACGGCGCCGAAGAGAGGCGCGAGGGCGCGCCCGGCGAGCTCGAGGAGTACGCGTTCCGGACCGAGAAGATCTCGCGGCGCGTCTGTCGTGCGGTCGCCGAGTACGCTTTTCAACACGCGCGCCGGACCGGTGCGAAGGTCTTCGGCGGGCCGAAGTTCACCGTGAGCCCCGTGTACGAGGGCTTGTTCAAGGAAGAACTCGACCGGGCGGCCGAGCTGTA
>PXBQ01000019.1 GCA_003566875.1 Spirochaetaceae bacterium
AACCGAAAGCGCCCGTCTGCACAAAACGATCGTCGCAACCGAATGCCCCGAAATGGACGAAATCCTCGACGCGGAGGACGCGCCACAGCAGTATTGGAGTGTCGATTGGTAATGGATTCGGTCAGCATCAACGCCCGTACGGCTTTACTGAAGAATGTATCGACCACTATTACGTTAATCGCTCTTGTTTCACTCGCGATTAACACCATTGTAGCGTTGACTGCGCGCCAACTCCCGTTCGCGGTTTATATCCGCCAACCTTCGTTTTTCGGTGTGTTACTCACCGCGATTCTGTTTTATGCGAGCCGTTTTTTTCGGTTTCCCGTTAGCGGTACGGTCCAGGCAGCAGCAATCTTCGCGAACGGTGTCTTCATCTTGTCTCGAACACGCCCCGGAGATCTATCCGGGGCGGTTTTCATCGTATATTCGATGATTCTTTGTCTTAAATTCGGTTTTTTCGGTAAACGTAAAGCTGCAGTTGCGATCACCGTTATTGGGGCTTTCTTCATCGCCGCAGCGACTATCTCGAGCATGCAGTTTATCGGTACACCGTTGGCGGCCCTCAACACGATCGCGATAACGGCCCTGATGCTGTACCTCTTCTGGATCCCGTTTGCGGACGAGATCAGGGAGTACCGCGTTACGAACAAGACTCTCACGTCGATGGTCGCCGAGCGGACCGCTGAGCTCAAAAAAACGAACGATGCACTCGCCGAGGAGGTTGAGCTCCAGAAAAGGACGCAGGAGGAGCTCCGGGAGTCGGTCGCGGAGAAGGATGTCTTGCTGCGCGAGGTCCATCACCGCGTCAAGAACAACCTTACCGTGATCAACGGACTGTTGAACCTGCAGATGGCGAAGGCAACCGACCCCGCGTTGCGGAGCGAGTTGCTCGCGACGCGATCGCGCATCTTCGCGATGGCTTTCGTGCACGACAGCCTGTACGCGAACGATAACCTCGCGCGCGTCCCGATGAGCCGTTACGTCGGCGAACTCGTGCACCATATCCGCGAGATGCACGAATCGCAGGTCGTGATCGACGTAACGTTTGATGAGTTTGATCTCGGCATCGACCGGGCGATTCCGTGCAGCATCGTGATCACCGAATGCGTCACGAACGCGCTCAAACACGCGTTCGCGCCCGGAGACGAGGGGCGAGTTACCGTCACGGGTCGTCACATTGGCGATGCGCTCGAAATAACGGTCTCGGACAACGGTCGTGGCATGGACTCGGAAGCCGTCGAGTCGCGCGACGACAACCTCGGCGTCGTATTGATCCGATCGCTCGCCGAGCAGCAACTGCGGGCAACGGTCGAACTCGAGACAACCGAAGGCGTCACGTGGCGATTTGTCGTTCCTGAAACCCCTTCACTCTCGTAGCCCTTTCCGACTGTTACGAACCCTGTAAAAAACGAATCGGACCCAAACCGACTCCCGGTCTCCACTCAAACACGTCGAACGAAAAAATCCCGTCACCGTCCTCGAGAAGTTTGACGACCGCGTCAGTCTCTCTCCGGCACCGATCGACGAGCGATTCGGGATACGCGAACGCTTCGCTGTGCCGCGCGAACTCGTCGAGGTCGTCAAGCTCTATACTCGAGGGCTTACCCGACCCCGGCGCAAATCGGTACACGTCGATGTCGAGGTCCACGGCCGTGATCAACTGAGAATTCCACGTGGCGGGCGTCGCGATGTTCACGTAATGCATTCTCGGCGTCCAGTCGGCTTCCCACATCACCGCGACGTTGTGATACCGGTCGGGGAAAAAAATCATCAGAACGTGTTGTTGCGACGTGATCACACCGCGGTAGCTCTCCATCACGACGTCGGGTCCCCGATACGCCATGAGGACCGAGTCGTCGTTATGCATTATCTCGAGCGGAAACCGGTAATGAAGGCTTCCGTCGTACTTCGTCGTGTGCTGAAGGATCGTCGTATTATCGGACACCCGCACGTTATAGCCGGTTTTCCATCAAGCCGCAACCGCGGTATTATGTCGACGGCACGTGATACGCGTGTTCCGCGGGGAGGCCGATGGGGAGGGAGATACACAAGAAGTTGATCGAGGTCGCGCCGTTCGCGTACGCGTATCAACGAGTTATCGTCGACGACAGCGGACGAATCGTCGATTACGTTTTTCTCGAGGTCAACTCGGCTTTTGAAAAACTGTTCGGAGTGAACCGGCGCGACGTTGAGAACCGGCGCGTCACCGAGGTCATACCGGAGATCAAAGACACCGACGTCGACTGGATCGGATACTTCGGATCGATCGCACTCGACGGCGGTGAGCGCGATTTCGAGGTGTTTGTGCCACATCTCGAAAAATGGCTCAGAGTCTGCGCGTACTCGGCCGAGGAAGGCACATTTGCCGCGTTCGTTTTCGATGTGACTGCCGAGAAGTCGAACGCCACCGAGATCGAAAGGTTTTTTGAAGTGAACCTGGATCTCATGTGCATCACCGACCTACACGGGCAATTCATCAAGACGAATCGGGCATGGTCGACGTACCTCGGGTACGAGCCGGACGAGATCATCGGACGCGATTATTTTTCGTTTGTTCACCCCGACGATATTCCATCAACGCAAAAGACCCTTGAACGGCTGACCCAAAAACTCCCGATCCCGGCGTTTGTGAATCGGTACCGAGCTAAAGACGGCGCGTACCGGCACATCGAGTGGAAACCACATCGGTACGGCGAGTTTATTTACGCCTCAGGGCGCGACATAACCGGTAGAATCGCGGCCGAGAACGAGCTGCGCGAAAGCAGGCGACAACTAACGTCGCTGTTCGCGAACCTGCCGGGGATGTCGTATCGATGCAAGAACGACGATGACTGGACGATGGAGTTTGTCGGCGAAGGAGGCATCCAACTCACCGGCTATCGCCCCGACGAACTCGTCGGCAACGCCGTCGTAGCGTTCAACGACCTGATTCACCCCGACGATCGAGAACACGTCCGGAAGGCGTGGCAAAGCGCGATCGCGGACAAGACCGAGTACTCGGGTGAGTACCGGATCGTCTCTCGCGCCGGTGCGATCAAGTGGGTGTGGGAGCGCGGACGCGGCGTGTACGCCTCCGACGACGACGCTGTCGTCGCGATCGAAGGTTTCATCACCGATATCACCGAACGCAAACTCGCGGAGTTCGCGGTCGCGCGTCAGAACGGATTCCAGAAGTTGATCGCGGAGATATCGACCGAATTCGTCGGTGCGACGATCGACACGATCGACGAGAAGATCGATACGATGCTCCGCAAGTGCGGAGAGTTCTTTGACGCCGACCGAAGTTATCTTTTCCGTTTCTCCGCAGACCGAAAAATGATGTCGAACACGCACGAGTGGAGCGCACCCGGAATCACGCCGCAGAAGCAGTCCCTGCAAAACGTGTCGATGGACCTCTACCCGTGGTGGGCCGCCCAGATGCGGGACCGGATCCGGAATAAAAAAACCGTTTTGATCCCCGACGTAGACGCTATGCCGCAGGAAGCCGCGGCCGAGCGCGGGCTGTTCGCCGGACAAGATATCGAGTCGCTCTTCTGCGTCCCGATCGAGAGTCACGGGGAGGCGCTCGGTTTCTTCGGATTTGACCGGGTGAAGGAAAAGGGAACCTGGGACAAGCAGCTCGACTCGCTGCTGACGGTAATCGCCAACACGATCGCGGACGCGCTCGACAAAAATAAACTCGAGCACGAGCTCACGCGTTCGTCCATCACCGATCCGCTCACGGGCTTGTTCAACCGACGGCACCTGTACTCCCGTCTGGGGACGTTGATCGACCAGTTCAAGCGACAGGACGGCTCGCTCTGCGTCGCGATGCTCGATATCGATCACTTCAAGGATCTGAACGACTCGTACGGACACGCGGCCGGCGACGTCGTGCTTACGCGTTTTGCCGAGATACTCGGCGAGGGGGTCCGCTCGTTCGACATCGTCGCGCGGTACGGAGGAGAGGAGTTCGTCGTGGTGCTGGTCGGTGCGGTTGCCGGGCTCGCCGCTTCGATCGCCGAACGGGTGATCGAGAGCGTCCGTGAGTGTCAGTTCGAGTTTTCCGGCGACGTGGTACGGTTCACGGTGAGCTGTGGAGTCGCGGATATCGCGGAGATTCCGCGCGACTCGCTCACGTCCGACTCTCTGATCGATCTGGCAGATCGACGACTGTATGCGGCAAAAATGTCAGGGCGAGACAGGATCGTCTCGTCGGAGTTCGGGTCGCGTTCGGCCGGCCGGAGTTGAAGGCGCCGCGCGGTGTTTGTTAACGGTTTCCGAACGTCGCTCAAGCACGGTATCATGACGCATGGCAAACTCAACTAACTTCACGAGAAAACTCACGACAGGTTACCGGACGCAGGTTCTGATCGTCGGAGGCGGGACCGCAGGGATTGGAGCTGCGTTGGGTGCCGCGCGCAACGGAGCGGAAGCGCTCATCGTCGAACGTCACGGGTTTTTCGGTGGGATCGCGTCATTCGGCGTCGGAATGCGCATGAACCAAATGCGCCCGTTCGACGCGCCGCGTTCGGCGGTCCACGAATCGGTGATCGAAAACCTGCTCGCGTACGGCGATCGAGCGGCGTTGATCCGGCATCACTCGGTCATGCCGAACGTCGAGTACCTCAAGGCGTCGCTCTTCGATACGCTCGAAAAGGCGGGCTGCCGCTACCTCGTTCATGCCGCAGTCGTCGACGCGATCACCGAGAACGACCGCGTGACGGGGGTGGTCCTATCAACCAAACACGGGTTGATTCACGTCTCGGCGGACGTCGTCGTCGACTGCACGGGCGATGCCGACGTCGCGTGTTTTGCGGGTGCAGAAACGATGAACGCCGCGGCAGAGGGTGAATCTTTCGCTCCGATGACGCTGAACTTCGACGTTACGTCGCATCGCACCGCCGAAGCGGAGAGGTTCGCGCGCTCCTCGAGTCTTTCGACGGCCGTCGAGTCCAGCCGCGGCGCGTATCCGGCTGTACCCCAAAGCTTCTCGTTGAACCGTTTTTCTTCTGCGACCGCGCTCAACGTCAACCACGGCGGCACGCGAACGCTCGGATCGCTCGACGGGAGCGATCTCGACGATATCACGCGCGCGGAGGCGTTCAGCCGCCGGCAGGTCATCGAGATGGTCCGCGCGATGAACGAGTCGGGCGTCGAGGAACTCTCGGATCTCGATATCATCACGACGGGGGCTCAGATCGGCGTGCGCGAGACGCGCAGAGTCAAGGGCGCGTACGTTCTAACTGAACACGACGCGATGACCGGCGCGCGGTTCGACGACGCGATCGCGTGGCGCAGCGGCTTCCTCGACATCGGCTTTGTGCGCTACGAGAGGATGCGCGTTCACGAAGTCCCGTACCGGGCGCTACTCCCCGAAACCGTCGACGGCCTTCTCACGGCGGGCAGGTGCATTTCGGCGTCGCACGTCGCCGCGGCAGCTGGAAAGAGCATGGGAAACTGCATCGCGACCGGTCACGCGGCGGGAACCGCGGCGGCGATCGCGACGCGGCTCGGAAAGAGTCCGCGTGATATCCGGGTAACGGAGCTTCAGGACGCGCTGCGCGCGGACGGCGTCGATATCCCGTTCTCCCGCGCCGATCAGACCGACGACGACATGGACCCCGACGAACTCCGAGGCGTTCGCACGTCCGGCTGACGCCGAAACCGCCTACTGCCCGAGCAGGTACTCGATCTCCGCGATCGCGGTCGCGAGTTCGTACCGCGCGAGGTTCCGGTCGAGCGCGGTCGTGAGCAGGAACACTTCGGCGCGCGAGAGTTCACCGCGCGTCGCGAGCTCGTTCTCGAACGCGACGGTAGCGTTGCGCAGGCGCTCCTCGGCGTACTCGAGCGCGAGATCGCGCGCCCGGACCGAAGCCGCGGAACTCTCGAGGCTCTCAAGCCGCCGCGTCACGTTCACGCGAAGCGAGTCATCGAGTTCCGCGCGGCCGAGTTCCGCGATGCGCGCGGTCTCTCCGGCCTGTCGCCGCTTCGCGGTCGAGAGACCTCCGTCGAACACCGTGAGCTGCGCACCGACCGTGAACACGGCACCGGATTCCCACGTGTCGGCCCAGTTGGCCTCAACCACCGGAACTCGCTGTCCGGTCACGTCGAGAGTGACCGTGAGCGCGATGTCCGGCCGCAAAGCACCACTCGCGTTCTCGATCGCGGCCGCTTCGCGTGCCTGCCGCAATCGCGCGTCGAGCACCGCGAGCTCGGTCGACGCGGCGCGCGCGTCGGCGACTACCGTTGAGTCGTCCACCCGCGCAAGCGAGTCCGGAATCCGGGCCGGAAGCGGATCGGTCAACCGCGGTGCGGCTCCGGCCTCACCGCCCGATTCCCGCCCGATCAAAAAGAGAAATCCCACGACCGCGCTGCGGTAGCTCTGCTCGGCCTTCACCAACTCCGCCTCAAGCCGCGCGAGTTCGAACCGCGCCTCGAGCACGGCTTCGCGGTTCACGACTCCGGCGTCAAACGCGGTCTCTTGATCGAGCACCGTTCGCTCGAGAAACGCATACCCCTGTCGCAGTATCTCGACCGACTCCCGCGCGAAAACCACGCCGTGGTACGCGCGGCGCACGTCTCGCGTGAGCTCGCGCTCGGCGTGAAGAACCTCCGTCGTCCGCAGTTCGGTCTCGAGCTCGGCAACGCGGATACCGCCGGTGATCTTGCCCCACGTGAAAAGCGGCTGCCGGAAGGTCGCTCCGATACGGAAGTACGTGTTTTCGGGATCGGGCACCAGCACGATGTCGCGATCCGGGACCGGTGTCGGTGTCGTCGAACCCGGTGACGGCGCGAAACCGAGTTCACCGCGCCGCAGCCTGACCCCGTCCGGAGGGTCGGTCAGGTACGAGGCCGATACGTTCATCTCGAGCTGCGGCAACCGGCGCGCTCTTGCCTCTTCAACCGCGTAAAACG
>PXBQ01000318.1 GCA_003566875.1 Spirochaetaceae bacterium
ACGCAAAACCGAATCCACGGCTCTTCATCGTACGCGGCGGAGAGGCTGCCGGTTACGATGTACGCGTCACACTCGGCGGGATCCGCAGGACCGACGAACGAGCGTACATCGTATACGCGAAACCGTGCGTCGGGACGAACGCTCAGGATGAGCTTCCGGAATAACTCGTCGTAAGGGGTTTGTTCGGGGGGAAGCACGTCGGCCAAGGTGTCGCACAGCAGAACTCCAAATATCACGCAATCCCCTCGACGTCCACTTCCCTTACCGCGCGGTACCGCGAATATCTCCGTACCGCGACAGATACGACCGGACGACACGCGCGTCGTCGGCGCGCACGGCGGTGTTTTCGAGTAAACCCGGATCGAACTTCAAGCCGATGTACAAGCTCCAGTATGCCCTGTTCAACCGGACGCGGCTCGAGGCAAGAAGTGAAGAGCTCGAGAGGCGACGCCCACGCTCGAGCTCGCTCTCCGCGAATCGGCGGTAGATTTGGTAAACCTCGAGATGCGCGTCCGCAAGGCGTCGCTTCTCGGCGGCCGAAAACCCGTCGGTGTCGCCGAGTGGTTGAAAAATGGTGACACGTTGCCCGGGCCGGATGAAGTCGGGATCGGGATACGCGTCGCGATTCAAGAGATACAGGTCGGGCCAGAGGGTCTCGTCGCCCCAGTACGATCGCGCCAAACCGAAAAACGTGTCGCCACGTTCGGAAACATGAACCGTCATGACGCCTCGGTCGGCGGGAACCCCACGGTCGGGTCGTGTCGCAGGCTCGGGGACCGGCTCGGGTGCCGGCGCGGGCTCGGGGACCGGCGCCGGCTCCGGTACGACCGGCGTCTCCGTAGCGGACGGATCGGCGGTCGAGACGGGCTTGTCGAACAGTCGGTCCGTTCCGAAGAAACCGGACAGCGGTCCGCCGGGGAGAGCGAGGATCGCAAGCAGAAGCAGAGCGTCGAGCACGGCCAGGATAATGTTGGCGCGTTTGATGTTACGTATGCCGGTTGGCGTATTCCATTTCACACAGTAAGTCTACACAATTTCGATAGAATTTGCCACAACCCGTTGTGTGGATACGCGGGCTCCATGCCGAAACTTTTGCCTCTTTTCTCCGAGCCGCTCTGTTTATCACCGGGGGCTCCCATGGTATACTCGCGTATTCCATCAGGAGGAAGTTATGCCAAAAATCACCTTTATGGGTGCAGGAAGCACCGTGTTCGCGAAAAACATCCTTGGTGACGCGATGATGACGGATGCACTCAAGGACTCCGAGATCGCTCTGTACGATATCGACGGAAAAAGACTCAAAGAATCCGCGTTGATGTTGAACAACCTGAACTCGAGTGTCAACGAGAGTCGTGCCAAAATCACGTCGCACCTCGGCGTGCGCAGCCGCAAGAAGGCGCTCAAAGGCGCCGATTACGTGATCAACGCGATCCAGGTCGGGGGATACGAACCCGGCACCGTGATCGATTTTGAAATTCCAAAGAAGTACGGGCTGAAGCAGACGATTTCCGACACGCTCGGAATCGGAGGTATCTTCCGCGGCCTTCGGACGATTCCGGTGATGCTCGATTTTGCCGAGGAGATGGAAAGCCTCTGCCCGGACGCGTTGTTTCTGAACTACACAAATCCGATGGCGATCGTGACCGGTGCTATGTTGCGGCACAGCAACGTCAAGACCGTCGGACTCTGTCACTCCGTTCAGGCGTGCGTACCGCGCTTGCTCCAGCGCCTCGAGATCGACGTCAACCCCGACGAGACGCAGTGGAGGATCGGCGGTATCAACCACATGGCATGGTTGCTCGAGGTCACACACGAAGGTCGGGACCTCTACCCTGAGATCAAAAAACGCGCGCTCGCGATGAACAAAGCGGCGCGCCGCAAAGACGCCGAGAAACACGGCGATATGGTCCGGTTCGAGATAATGCGACGATTCGGTTACTACGTGACCGAATCGTCGGAGCATAACGCGGAGTACATGCCGTACTGGATCAAGGCCGCGTACCCCGAGTTGGTCGAGGAGTTCAACATCCCGATCGACGAGTACATCCGCCGGTGCATCAACCAGATCGCGAAGTGGGAGAAGCAACGAGACGAGATCGTGAACAACACAAGGCTCTCGCACTCCCGAACGCACGAGTACGGGTCGTACATCATGGAGGCGATCGAGACCGGAAAGCCGGTGCGAATTCACGGAAACATCATGAACACCGGCCTGATCCCGAACCTGCCGGCCGAGGCGTGCGTCGAGGTGCCGTGTCTCGTCGACCGAAACGGTGTGCAAGGCTCGTACTTCGGTCCGATCCCGACGCAGTGCGCGGCGCTCAACATGACGAACATCAACGTGCAACTGTTGACGATCGAAGCCGCGATGACGGGAAACCGCGATACGGTGTATCACGCCGCGTTGCTCGATCCGCACACATCGGCCGAGCTGAGCATGGACGACATCGTCAAGATGTGCGACGAGATGATCGACGCCCACGGCGATTATCTCCGCCTCAAGAAAAAATAGACGACACAGGAGGACCATATGAGTTTTGCAATCGACACGTCGGCATACAAGCCGCTCAGCTTCTCACTCGACGAACACACGCTGTCCGCCGAGAAACTCGCGCAGCTCAAGACCAACATCGAGCTGTATCGCGACACGATCGTGTTTTTTACGGCCGTCGCCGGCGCGCGTGGCGTCGGAGGCCATTCGGGTGGCCCGTACGACATAGTGCCTGAGGTTCTCATATCCGAGGGATTCATGAACGCGGGACTCGCGTACCCGGTCTGTTTCGACGAAGCCGGACACCGTGTCGCAATCCAGTACGCTCTGGCGGCCTTCGGCGGAGCAATCACTTTCGACCGGTTGCTTCGCTACCGGTGCGCGAATGACGGGTTATATGGACATCCCGAGCTCGACACCGATCTCGGCATAAAATTCAGCTCGGGCCGGCTCGGGCACGTCTGGCCGTTCATCAACGGTATCGCGCTCGCGCATCCGGGCCTTCCGGTCGTGATGTTCGGGAGCGACGGATCTCAGCAGGAAGGCGACGACGCGGAAGCCGCACGGCTCGCGGTCGCGAAGAAACTCAACGTCAAGTTGATGATCGACGACAACGACGTCACGATCGCCGGACATCCGTCGGAGTACCTTCCCGGTTACGACGTAACCGCGACGCTCAAGGGGCACGGTATAACCGTGGATGTCGGCGAAGGCGAGGATGTCCCAGCGCTGTACCGTCGAATCGTCGCGGCGTTCAACTCGGCCGGCCCAATCGCCCTCGTGAACAAACGTCCGATGGCGCCGGGGATTCCGGACATCGAAGCGACAGCAAAAGGACACGACGTGATTCCGGTCGACGCGGCGATCGCGTACCTCGAGCAGCGCGGGCAGACAGCTGCGGTAGCATTCCTGAAGGATGTACCGAAGGAAAGCAGTTCGGCTACGTACCGCGGCAGTTCAAAGGAGCTCGGGAGCAACCGGACCGAGTTCGGTACGATCGTGAGCGAGATCCTCGATGCGATGTCCCCGGACGAGAAAAAGAAGAACGTCGTCGTGATCGACAGCGACCTCGAAGGATCGACCGGGCTCGCGACGATCCGGAAACGGCACCCAGACGTCTACGTCTCGGCGGGAATCATGGAACGGGGAAACTTCTCGGCCGCCGCGGGGTTCGGATTCGAGAAGGGGAAACAAGGCGTGTTTTCGACGTTCTCCGCGTTCCTCGAGATGGTGATCTCGGAGCTCACGATGGCGCGACTGAACGATGCGAACGTGCTGTGCCATTTCTCCCACGCCGGAATCGACGACATCGCCGACAACACGTGCCACTACGGCATAAACCTGTTCTTTGCGGACAACGGGCCCGAGGAGATCAGCAAACACACGCGGCTGTACTTCCCCGCGGACACGCATCAGTTCCGCGCGGTCGTCAGCGGCGTTTTCTCGGACCCCGGCGCGCGGTTCGTGTTTTCGACGCGATCTAAAGTGCCGTACATTCTGAACGAAGACGGCAGACCGTACTTCGGCGAGGGTTACACGTTCGTCCCGGGCAAGGACGATGTTATTCGAACCGGGTCGGCCGGATACGTCATCGCTTACGGCGAGATGCTGTATCGCGCACTCGACGCGGTTGAACGCCTTCGCGCGGACGGTATCGACGTCGGGTTGATCAACAAGACAACCCTGAACGTACCGGACGACGACGCGCTCGCGAAGGTCGGTGCGACGGGACTGGCTCTTGTCGTCGAGACGCAAAACCGCCAGACCGGGCTCGGCGTCCGATACGGGACGTGGCTACTCGAACGTGGGTACTCACCGCAGTACGGACATCTCGGAACGACACGGCGAGGCGCGGGCGGACTTGGCGAGCACATCATGCACCAAGGCCTCGGTCCCGACGACATCGTCGCGGCGGTCAAGAAGCTCGCGAAGTAAGGGGGCTTTCAGCCCTTTGCGAGCACCGCGAGTAGCTCGAGCAGAAATATCCACGTAGTCGCGAGGCTCGGCAGATGCAGGGCCTCGTCGGGGGAGTGCGGATTGACGATCGTCGGGCCGAACGAGATCATCCGCATGCCCGGGTACTTCGAGCCGATCACGCCACACTCGAGTCCCGCGTGCACGACCTCGACTACCGGCTCGTTGGCGAACATTCGGCTCCACGTTTCGGTGCAGACGGAGATGAGCGGCGAGGCGAAGTCGGGTTCCCACGACGGGTACCCGGCCGCTTTCTTCGCCGTGGCGCCGCCGAGCTCCGCGATCGCGACGACGACGTCCGAACTCGCATCGAGCGCCGAAGCGCGCGCGCTGCGCTGGCTCGTCAGGATCGTGATCGCTTCGGGTTTGGTGCGTATCGTCGCGAAATTTGTCGATGTCTCGACGAGGCCGGGGATCTCGCTCATCATTCGAACGACACCGTGAGGCATCGCGCGCACCACGCGAGCCACCGATCGCGAGTCTTTTTCGGTCAATACCGCGGCGTCGGGTGATATCTCGGGGACCGTCTCGACCGGCGTGCTCACGATCGCGATCGAGGGATCGGTGTTTTTGTGCTCGGATCCGACGGCCTGGGCGAGCTCTGAGAGCATCTCGACGACGTCGGCGTGTCGGTCGGTCGGAACCGAGCACACCGCCCGGGCGTCGCGCGGAATCGCGTTATGCGCGTTACCCCCGTGCAGCATCGCAACACGTCCGCCGACCGCGTCGACAAGAGCGAGCGCGCGACCGAGAACGACGTTCGCGTTCGCTCTCTGCTCGGCGATCTCCATTCCCGAGTGACCGCCTGATGCGCGCGACACGTCGATCCGGATCAACGAATGGCCATCAGGAATGCGCTCGCGCGCGGTCGGGATCGTGATATCGGTGTCGCGTCCGCCCGCGCATCCCACGGTGAACCGTCCCTCGTCCTCGGAGTCTAGGTTCAACAGCAGACGTCCGGTGAGAAGTCGGTCGGAAAGCTCGAGCGCACCGGTGAGGCCCGATTCCTCGTCGACGGTGAACAAGAGCTCAAGCGGAGGGTGCGCATGGCCGGACTCGACGACGGCAAGCGCCATCGCGACGGCGATTCCGTTGTCGGCGCCAAGCGTCGTCCCGTCGGCGCGGAGCCACTCACCGTCGACCCGTGGTTCGATCGGGTCTCGGTCAAAGTCGTGCGTCGAGTCCGGGCTCTTTTCGCACACCATGTCGAGGTGCGCCTGCAGCACGACCGTCTCGGCCAAAGCGGCGCACCGGGCACCCGGGACGCGCACGACGATGTTTCCGACTGAGTCCGACTCGTGCGCCAAAGAGTGCCGCTCGGCCCAAGATTCTACCCAGTCGCGGATTCTTTTTTCCTTCTTGGAACACCGCGGCACCGCCGAGATTTCAGAAAAGAGCGAGAGCACCGCTTCGGAGCTCGGCCGATCGTCGCGTGAGTTCATGCAGCCTCCATAATTTGCGTCCGGCGTTCAGCGCGGCCGGGTTTACTCGGGGAAGAAAGCCGCGTGACGTCCGACGACGCCGGGCCTTACCGCGAATAATCCGCCCGACTGCGGGCGGCGAGCGAGCCCGTCCTCGTCCACGCCGATCCGCGCCGTCGTAATAAACAACGTGCCGAGGTCCGCTCCGCCGAACGCGCACGACGTAACGTTCGACGACGCGACGTCGACACGATCGAGAAGCTTTCCGGTCGCGGGATCCCATCGCGTCACGCACGCCCCGCCCCACCCGGCGACCCAGAGTTTTCCATCGGCGTCGATCGTCATGCCGTCGGGACGTCCCGCTTCATCGGGCATCGTGACCGCGTCACGGACGTACGCGACGTCGCCCGACTCTTCGTCGTACGTGTACTCCCGAACCACACCGGTCGGCGTATCGATGTAGTACATCCTGTCGCCGGTCCAGACGATTCCGTTCGACGTCGTGACGCGTTCGATCACGCGTGTCACGGTGAAGTCGCCTTCCATACGGTACAGCGCGCCGGCTTCGCGTACGCGGGAGAGACTCATGCTCCCGACCCAGAATCGGCCACGCGGGTCGCACTTGCCGTCGTTCATGCGGTTGTCGCGGTTGTCGCTCTCGGGATCTGCGACAATCTCGACCGCGCCGCTCACGGGATCAAAAATGCCGATCCCACGTTCGAGTCCCAAAATATATCGGTTTGCCGTGGTAGGAACGACCGTCCCGACACGCTGCCCGACCGAGTACGGGGTATTTACACCCGAGGCCGGATCGTACTCGTTGACGATTCCATTTTCGATATCGACCCAGACGAGGATCGCTCGTCGATAATCCCAGATCGACCCTTCTCCAAGCGTCGCGCGCGCGTCGAGAACACATTCGGCGGTCATACGTACTCCTCTTGTGTCGCCATTCATCCGCCGAACGTCCGCACCAG
>PXBQ01000459.1 GCA_003566875.1 Spirochaetaceae bacterium
GAACGACGTCGTCTGCTACCTGATCCACGCCCGGCCCGACGCCGATCTTGCCACCACTATCGGCGCGCACCAGACGTTTCCACTCCGTGAGTCGGTGATCGGAGCCGTGATCGAGCGTCGAGAGCGCGTCATCCGCTGGGACCGCGCCGACCGCGGAGAGATCGCGTGGGCCGCCGCGGTCGGGACGCCGCCGGTCGCCGCGATAGCCGCGGTTTTCCCGAATGACCACCCCGCTGCAAAGGACCCCGCGACCAGAGAGTTGATCGCGCGCTGCGCGACTCAAATCGAAACCGACATTACTTCGGTCCCCGAGCAAGCACGAAGGAAGAGGGAGACAGTTTCATGAGCAAACTCAACACCATTCACCACGAAGCGGACATCTGTGTCGTCGGAGGCGGTATGGCCGGCATCTGCGCGGTGATCGCGGCGGCTCGCGCCGGCAGCTCGGTAGTGCTTCTCCAGGACCGGCCGGTTCTCGGGGGGAACGCGTCGGAAGAAATCCGGATGTGGATCTGCGGAGCGTTTGGCGCGAACCTGCGCGAGACCGGCATCATCGAAGAGATCGAGCTCGAGAACATCTACCGCAATCCGCACAAGAACTACGCGCAGTGGAACGCGCTGCTGCACGACGTCGTAACGCGCGAGCCCGGAATCGAGCTTCTGCTCAACGCGTCGGTTCTCGACGCGTCGATGCAGGGAACGACGATCGAGAGCGTAACCGCCTGGCAGCTCACGACGCAGAGCTTCCATGCCGTTCGCGCGACGCTCTTCATCGACTGTTCGGGCGACTCCATCCTGGCACCAATCACCGGCGCCGAACACCGCTGGGGCCGCGAAGCGCAGGAGGAGTTCGGCGAGAGTCACGCGGCCGAGAAGGCCGATGGGCAGACGATGGGGATGTCGTGCCTGATCCAGCTCCGCGAGACGTCCGAGCCGCAACCGTTTGTTCCGCCGTCGTTCGCCCATCGATACGAGCGCGACGACATCGGTCCCGGCCGCGACCTCGATATCCACCGAACCAATTTCTGGTGGCTCGAGTCTGGCGGCAGAGGCAACACGATCGCCGATACCGAGAAGGTGCGCGACGATCTGCTCGCGGTCGCAACCGGGGTCTGGGACTTCATCAAGCGCCACGCCGATGAGTTCGACGCGCGAAACTGGACGCTCGACTGGATGGGCTTCCTTCCCGGCAAGCGCGAAAGCAGGCGCTACGTCGGCGATCATATTATTTCCCAGTCGGACGTCGAGGCGGGCGGCGCGTTTCCGGACGTGATTGCCTACGCCGGCTGGAGCATGGACAATCACCCGCCGGGTGGGTTCTACGAACCCGGCGAGCCGACGGTCTTCCATCCGGCGCCGTCGCCCTGGGGGATTCCTTTCCGCTCGATCTACTCGCACTCCATCGACAACCTGCTCTTTGCCGGTCGAAATATCAGCGCGACGCACATAGCGCTGAGTTCCTCGCGCGTCATGCGCACGTGCGCGCTCATCGGCCAGGCCGCCGGCACCGCCGCCGCGATCGCGATCCGGCATCACACGACTCCACGCGGTGTCTACCGGAGTCACCTCGGCGAGCTTCAGCAGGAGTTGATGCGCGCCGACTCGTATCTGCCCGGCATCACGCGCGCCGTCGCCGCGACGAGCAGGTCCGCGGTCCTGACTGCCTCGAACGCCGGCCGCACTTACACCGTGAAGCGGGCGCGAACCGAGTTTCCGCCGGACGCGGTCGTGCTCGCAAGAGGCCTGCGCGGCGGGCAACGAATCTCGATCGCGTGGCACGAGACGCGTGCTACCGCCGACCCGGAGGTGCTGCGGAACGGAGTTGACCGCACCGTCGACGACACCGACAACGGATACTGGTGCGAGCCCGGCGACACGATCGAGTACCGTCTGAGCGAACCCGCGAGCCTCTCCCGCGCGCGGATCGTGTTCGACAGCAACCTGAGTCGCCACTACAAGGATCACCGGATGAAGTATCACTACCCACTGCACGACCCCGGAACTCCTGTCGCGGAGTCGCTGGTACGTCGCTTCAAGGTGGAAATCGCACGGACGGCCGGATCGTCCTCACTGGAGTGGGAGGCCGTCGCCGAACCGGCCGATAATCGGCAGCGGCTGGTCTGGGTCGATCTGCCCGACGTTCCGATAAGCCGCGTTCGCCTCACGCCGCTCGAGACGTGGGGCGCCAAGCTCGTGCATCTCTTCAGCTTCGAGTTGGAGGAACGCTGAGCGGGACGGACACCGGCCTCGGTAACCACCCGCTCAACCCACCGAGAAATCGACACCTACCGGCATCATGGCGAGCTTCCGGGCGACAGCTTGTGAAGCCACATTCTCCCACGAGGTGCTGTAGAGCGGCACTCTTTTCATCGATCGAACCGCTCTAGCCCAAGCGGCCACGGCGGCGACACCGTATCCGTGGCGTCGGTAGTTCGGAGCCGTTTCGACCCCGGCCTCGTGCGCTTTCGTGGTGATCCGCACGCTGCAGCACACCGATACCGCCGCGTCACCGGAGACCGTGACGAGAAACGGACGCGCGCAGGAGAGATAATCGAGCCAGTCGTGCAACCACTGTTGCAGGAAGCTCGTGTCGTCGGGTAGGAGCTCCGCCACTTTGGAATCCGGAGGGGGAATCGAACCTGCGTTTTCGGCGCGTACGCAGTAGACCGGACCGGCCGAGACCGGTTTTGCACCGATGCGCGCGTCGATGAGCTCGACGTACCTTTCGTGGTGGACGGGGAACTCCGACACCGATTCACTGACGGGTTCGGTTAGCCACAATGTCTCGAGTTCATCGATCAGATCGGACGGGAGATCGGCACGATATCGCGCGATGCATCCGGAAACGGTCCGCCCAAGGTAAAACGAGGGGGCGGATCCGCCGGGACCGGTCGGCTCGTTGACGCGGCGCATGCGACCGTTCGCATCGTACGTGAACAGCGCATCCGCGTGAAACTTCATGAGATCGTCGGCTGACTCCATCACAGTGATCCTTTTGGCGACAATAACGCCACCCGGGTTGAGCCCGCCCGGTGAAAGTGATACAACCATCATACCCATTTCAGTGAGAGGCACAATCATGTCCACGCGACCGAATATCTTGTTCTGCCTTGCCGACGATGCAAGCCTGCACTTCGGCGCGTACGGCTGTCCGTGGGTCAGTACGCCGGCATTCGATCGCGTGGCGCGCGAAGGGATCTTGTTCACAAATGCGTTCACGTGCAACGCGAAGTGTGCTCCTAGTCGCGCGTCAATTCTGACCGGACGCAACAGCTGGCAACTCGAAGATGGCGCTAATCATCAGTGCCACTTCCCGGCACGCTTCAAGACCGTTTGGGAGGAGCTTTCCGATCACGGTTACGTCACAGGGCACACCGCCAAAGGCTGGGCGCCCGGGGATCCCGGCGTCAAGGATGGCCGGCCGCGGGAACTCACGGGGCCGGCGTTCAACGCGCGTCGACACGATCCGCCGACAAAGAACATGAACACGTGCGACTACGCGGGCAACTTTGAGGATTTCCTCGACAAACGCACCGACGACCGGCCGTTTGTTTTTTGGTACGGTTCGACCGAGCCGCACAGGAAGTACGAGTATCGCAGCGGTATCGAGAAGGGAGGACGCTCGGTCACCGACATCGACCATGTATACGGAATCTGGCCGGATAACGACGTCGTCCGTACCGATCTTCTTGACTATGGTTTTGCCATCGAGCAGTTTGACCGACACTTGGCCCGGATGATCGAGATGCTCGAGCAGCGAGGCGAGCTTGAGAATACGATCATCGTCGTGACGAGCGATAACGGGATGCCATTTCCGCGTGCGAAGGGCCAGGAGTACTACCACAGCAATCATCTGCCGCTTGCGATTCGGTGGCCCGGCGGTGTAGCCCGACCGGGCCGTGTCTCCGACGACCTTGTCGGATTCATTGACTTCGCGCCGACGTTTCTGGAAATCGCCGGGGTCGATGTCGAGCGATGCGGCATGGAACCGATTACGGGCCGCAGTCTCACCGATATCCTGGGCGACGATACGGTCTCCGGGCGGGACTACGTGCTGATCGGCAAAGAGCGGCACGACGTCGGGCGCCCCGGCGACGTCGGTTACCCGATTCGTGGGATTATCCGGGACGGTTTCCTCTACCTGCGCAACTTCGAGGTTGAAAGGTGGCCCGCCGGGAACCCGGAGACCGGATATCTGAACTGCGACGGCGGCCCCACCAAGACCGAGATTCTCAGGCTGAAGGACGATCCGGATAACGGCAAGTACTGGACGATGGCGTTCGGCAAGCGTCCGGCCGAGGAGTTCTATTTTGTCGAGCGCGACCCGGACTGTCTCGTCAATCTGGTGGACAACCCGTCACACGCGCAACGATTGACGGCGATGAGACTCGAACTCGAGCAGAGACTGCGCGCGCAGGATGACCCCCGGCTCACCGGAGGCGCTCCGCTCGACGAGAACCCGGTTGCCCACGAAGACGTGCGCGACTACCATCGCCGATTCCTCGCGGGCGAGCTCCCGGTCGCGGGTTGGATCAACGCGAGCGACGTCGACCCGGTGTAGTCATCACGCGCAGTACAATTGTCCTGAAATGTCATCCGGGTATTGAGTACATCGGTAGCTTGCGGATAACCGGTTCCTGGACTGATAATCGCAGACATGAAAGAGTTAACCAGCGTCGTGAAAGAGCGCGACGTTCGGAAACCCGCATTCTTCACACAAACGACGCTTCACCGGGAAGGCCACGAATGGGCGGTAAGCTTTCGGCGTTACAAGTACCTTTATCTTTTGGTGTTGCCGGCTCTCGCGTACTACATCATCTTCCAGTACATCCCCCTTTATGGTCTTGTTGTTGCATTCAAGGAGTACCGGGTTTCGGAGGGCATGCTCGGCAGTCCGTTTGCCGACCCGCTCTTTCGTCACTTTGGACGCCTCTTCCGCAACTCGGAGTTCTGGCGAGCAGTCGGTAACACGTTCATAATCAACTTTTACCGGGTCATTTTCTCGTTTCCCGCGCCACTCGTTCTTGCGCTGATCCTGAACGAGATCCGTAAAATGAAGTTCAGAAAGGTTGTTCAAACCGTCATTTACCTGCCGCATTTCATCTCGTGGGTGGTGATCGGCGGAATTTTGATCCATCTGTTGTCGGTGCCGTCTGGACCCATCAATGTCTTGATCTCGGCTCTCGGCATCGCGCCGCGGCGCTTCATGACAGACTCCGGGACGTTTCGTGGTCTGTTGGTAATCACGAGCATCTGGAAGACGGCCGGCTGGGGAACCATTATCTACCTTGCTGCACTCGCCGGAGTCGACCTTGAACTCTACGATGCGGCGCGCATCGACGGCGCAAAGCGTTTTCGCGTTCTGATCAGCGTGACGCTGCCGCAGATCATGAGTACCGTCGCGGTGCTCTTTATTCTCAATCTCGGACAAATCATGAACCTTGGGTTCGAGCAGGTCTTTATCCTCTACTCCGTCCAGGTGTACGACGTCGCCGATATCATCGACACGTACGTCTACCGGGTCGGCATCATGAACATGCAGTACAGCTTTGCCACCGCCGCCGGTCTGTTCAAGAGCGTGATCGGATTCACGTTCCTGATCAGCGCAAACACCATCACCAAACGTCTCGGCGAGAGGGGGATTTTCTGATGCGTCGATCTCCTTCGGATTTGATCATTGACATGACGTTGTACGGAGTTCTGATCCTGGTTTCGGTCGCGATGCTCTTTCCGTTCGTCTTCGTGCTCGGCAACTCGCTCCTGACTCTGCCGGAGTACCTCAAGCCGGGGATGAAGATCTGGCCGCAAGAAGGCATCACATTCGACGCGTACCGGGGACTGCTCTCGGCGCCGGCGATCTACAGCAGTTACCGTAACACCGTGTTTCTTGTTGCAGCGGGAACGACGGTCAGTCTTTTCGTCACGGCGATCACTGCATTCGCTCTGTCGCGCGAGCAGATGAAAGGAGCGAGTGGATTGACGCTGTTTTTCATCATAACGATGCTCATTCAGGGTGGTATCGTGCCGAGCTATCTGGTCGTGCGTTCGCTCGGTCTCATCAACAGTCTCTGGGCCATGATCCTGCCGGTCGCGGTGAATACGTTCTTTCTGATTATTCTGAAGAATTTCTTCGCAAATGTCCCGAAGAGCCTCGAAGAGTCGGCGTATATGGATGGAGCGAACGAGCTCTACATATTTTTCCGGATCTTTGTCCCACTCTCGGTCCCCGCGATGGTCACGATCGGCCTATTCTACGGAGTGAACTACTTCAACTCGTTTTTCCTGGGCATCCTCTACCTGACCGATCGACGCAAGTGGCCGCTTCAGCTTGTCCTGCGCGATATCCTGATCCAGTCGGAGATGTCGGACGCCGGTGCGTCCGGACACTACGCCGATCGAATGTCCCACGGTTTGAAGATGGCGACGATCATCGTCGCGGTCGTGCCGATCGCGTGTATCTATCCATTTCTGCAGAAATACTTCTCAAAAGGTGTACTCATCGGCGCCGTGAAGGGCTGATGCCAAATAACAGGAGGGCTTATGAAAAAGCTGTGTACCGTGATGTTGTTGATTGTCGCCGTTGCCGGTCTTGCGTCGGCGGGTGGGCAGTCGGCCACGAAAACTGGGGAAGCTCCCGAGGTGAGCGTGTTCTGGCGTGTAGGCGCGTACGCGATTAACGAGGACAACCCAATCATTATGGAGATCGAGAGGCGATCGGGCGTAAAGCCGAACTTTCTCAACGTGCCGTGGAACGCGTACGCAGAACGGCTGAACCTGGCCGTCGCTTCTGGTGACATGGCGGATATCACGTTGAATAACGGACCGAACTTC
>PXBQ01000313.1 GCA_003566875.1 Spirochaetaceae bacterium
ACATCCCGGCCATCACGTACGTCCAGTAACGCCAGGTGCCGTCATCCAAAAACGCCGCGCCGAAGTGCGTGAAATCCGGATCGGCCATATAATCGGGAAACATACCGAACATCATCGCGGCAAAAAAGGTCTCCCCGTCCTCATACCCTTCGCCGACCTGGCCGAGTCTCGGGGACCCGACGTCGGGGACAAACGAAGGCAAATCCACGATAAACAGTTGGCCCTCTTCATTCTCCAGCGTCGAAGCGCCGGTACCGGCCTGGTAGTCGTTGTGGTACTCGGCAAAAGCGGCCATGTCGTCGTTCCAGACGAGCGGCGCCACACCGTCGAGGCTTCGCTGTTCATTGACCGCGGCGGCAAGCTGCGCGAGCTCAGCGATCAGCTCCGGTTCGGTCTCGTCCTGTTCGGCCCCGTCCTGTTCGGCCCCGTCCTGTTCGGTCCCGTCCTGTTCGGTCCCGTCCTGTTCGGTCCCGTCCTGTTCGGTCTCTTCCTGGTCGGTCGAGGCCTCCTGGTGACGATCATCTCCCGTAGGGTCTACGGCAAAAAAAAGCTCGCATCCGGAAAACAACAGAACAAAAAAAACGGCGATCAGAGCCCTGAGTATGATTCGCATAGCGCCTCCTCGCCCAAATATTACAATTTTGCTAATATTTGGCAAGGGCACCGAGCCTCACTAATTTTGGTTACGCCGACAAAAAAGTTTGGCGTCGTCAGAAAGGTCGATGAACACCGAAGAGCCGACGGTTCACGGATCAACGCGCGAACGTGCGCCGCTGTTCGGAGTCCCGGGCCATCACGGCGTCACTTCGGACGGTCGGCTGCCTTCGGCGAGAGTCAGGTTGGCGAGTTTGTCCGGGAAGTCGAGTGTCATACCGTCGACGCCGCACGCCACGGCACGGTTCATCAGTTCGGGATCGCGCACGCCCCACGCGCGTACGGTGAACCCGTGTGCCTGCGCGTCGGCGACACGTTCGGCCGTCAGTGTCGACGCTCTCGGGCAGATCTGCCGAATATTCCGGTCCGCCATACTCGCGAGAAGCGCGTTTTCGATACGCTCGGTCAGAAACCCGAGGCCGATGTCCGGATCGAACCGACGCACGCTCTCGAGGACTTGCCAAGAGAACGACGTGATGATGACCTGACCGGCACAGCCGTACCGAGTGACGCACTCCAGCACCGCCTGCTCGATGCCTTCCTGCTTGATCTCGAGAGCCAGGTGCACCGGCCGACCTCCGAAGTACTTGAGAAAGTCGTCGAGAGTCACGATCTTCTCGCGTACGTACTCCGGCCCTTTGTGACTGCCGAAATCGAGCTTAAGGAGCGCTTCGTAGGGGAAATCCTGGATCGGTCGATCGATACCGGTAATCCTCTTCATCGTGCTGTCGTGGAACAACACGAGCACGCGATCGCTCGTCTCGCGAATATCGGTCTCGATCCCATCGGCGCCGAGAGCGAGGCCGAGATAGAACGCGGAGAACGTGTTCTCCGGCGCGTACGCGGAAGCGCCCCTGTGCGCGTAGTTGATCATCGCCGCCGTCCTCATCGTTCCCCTCGCCAGGCGGTCACATGCTCGCGGACAAAATCGTCGTCGGTCAGGTAGGGGTAGGCGCGTATCACCCGGTCGATCTCGTCCTTCTGCCCCGGACTTAACCGCTCCTTCGGGTCGAGGCAGCACGCGGACTGCATCAAGCCTTGCCGCTCGAGAACGGTATGTATTCCGGGCAGGCATCCCGCAAAGCCGTTCGCCGCGTCGAACACCGCGGCGTTCATCTCGGTGACGTGCGCGCCAAGCGCGAGAAGGTCCGCCGAGACCGGCACACGACCCGCCGCCGCGTCCTTGCACGTGCGCAGAAGCTCGACCGCGCGCGTCCGGCAGGCCGGTACTTCGTGAGTAGGTCGGCCACGATCGCGTCGTCGTTGCCGGTGTACAAAGCAAGCTCGCCCGCGCGGCCACTGTCGGCGACGCCGCGCATCACGTCAAGCGTCGCGTAGCGGTCAAACGGCGCGACCTTGATCCCCCAGATGTTCTCCAGTTCGGCGAACCGGCGCCAGAACTCGTACGGAAGTCGGCGTCCTCCAACGGCGGTCTGCAGGTAAAAGCCGATGACCGGGATCTCGCGCGTGATCGTGCGCACGTGCTCGACAAGCTCGTCGACCGACGCCTGCGGGTACGCGGAGAGGCTCAGAAGACCCGCGTCGTACCCGAGCGATCGGGCGAGCCGCGCCTCTGAAATTGCCTGCCGGGTCTTCCCGCACACCCCCGCTATCATCACGACGCGGGTTTCTCTCCGCTGGGTCCAATCCGCGATTATATCGCGCGCAAATGTGAGAACATTCTCGAAAAACGCCGGTAATTCGCGGATCGCGAACTGCGTCGAGTGCACGCCGACGGCGATGCCGCCGGAACCGGCGTCGACGTAGTACCGAAGGATAGCCCTCTGGCTGACCGGGTCAAATTCCCGCTCAGCACTCAACGCTAGAGGCATCGCCGGGATTACAAGTCCTTCCCGGAACCGCTCGTGCGCGCCGTTCTCGCGGCCATCAATCGTCATCAGTACCTCCCGTCGTTTACGTCCCAGTGCGTCGGTTTGCCGAGTCCGCGACCACCAGAACCGACCCAGTGAGCCGTCCACCGGATCATACGCTCGAGCGGAACCTCCGGGTACCCGAAAAGGTCGGCCGCGAGCGCGCGCGACGGCGTGGTCAAGACGTCTTCAAGCTGTTCCTCGTTATCGATGCGATCGGGTAGATCCAAAAGAAACCTCCTGCGTCGCGGTGTCTGGGGTCAATCGGCGGTCATAGACACGACGCGGCGGTGCGTCGCAGAACGCCTGGGCCTTTCGCTGGTTTACTATGGTATCACGAGTCCGGCGCCCGCTGTCAAATCGAGGATGAACCGGAGCAGCAGCGACTCCGCGGAGTCACATTTCTGATCAATACGGTCGTCTTTTTCGGCGTATCGCGGTAAGTTAGAAAGGGGAAGCAACCCACAGGGTACAAACACCGGAGGTTTGGTTTTGAGAATTAGTAGAGTTTTTTTGATCACGGCAGTGACTGCGGTCGCGATGATTTCGTGCGACGCGTTGCTCAACGGTACCACGGGCGATCCGGAGAACGTTCTCTCCGGGAGAATATCCGAGGACAGAACACTCTTGAGCGGAATCGCGTACATTGTCGAAGGCGAGCTTCGCGTTTCGGCTGATCTCACGATCCCGCCCGGGACGCGGCTTCTTTTTGAGGAAGGAGCGGAGTTGCGGATAGAGTCGGGCGGCGTACTCATCGCCGCGGGTACCGAGGAACAGCCTATTCGATTCCGCGGCACGACGCAGGAACCCGGGTGGTGGAACGGAATCGTGTTCTACGGTTCGACCTCGCTCAATAACACTCTCGAGTGGGTCCTAATAGAACACGGTGGGCGTGAAGCGATTCACGGAAGCGTCGTGCCCGCCACCCTCGTCGTCGGCTACTCGCTGCGCGACGGGCGTGTTAGAGTGGAAAACTCGACGATACGGCACAGCGGCGGGTACGGAGTCGCGGTCCACGAAAACGGCACGCTCACCGGATGGAGTAATAACACCGTCACCCAAAACGCATCGGCACCGGTCTGGGCGGCCGCGTCGCACGCGCACCTGCTCGACGCGGAGTCGAAATACACCGGAAATGACGTGGACGCCGTTCGTCTCGTGGCGAGCCGCGTGGAGGAAGGGAGCGTCACGTGGCAAGCGCTCGACGTCCCGTACCGCGTGACCGGAGGCGGAACGAATATCGACGTGAGAAGCGGACTGTTGAGTATCGAGCCGGGCGCGGTGCTTCTGTTTGAAGAGGACGGTGGGCTCAAAATCACCGGTACCGCCGAGATCGTCGTCGAAGGAACCGCGGACGAGCGCGTCACGTTCTCGGGCACGCAAGAAACGCCGGGGTGGTGGAACGGTATCTGGGTCCGGACCGATAGCACGAACAACAGCCTGGATTACGTGACCGTCGAGTACGGCGGGCGCGACGAGTTTCACTCCTCTCTCGAACCCGCGAACATCGCGGTCGGACGGAGCATCACACCGATGTACGATTCGTTCGTGAGTATCACGAACTCGATCATCCAGTCCAGCAGCGGGTACGGGTTGCACGTTCACGGAAACAGCGAGGTGAACGCGGACGTCGAGTCCGCGAACGAGTTCGCGGCGAACGCGAACGACGACGTAAGAATCGATTGATCCAGGAACTACGTCGCTCGCCGCGTGGCGAGCACAGGAAGCCGCGCGGCGGTCTCTCGGCGGGCGTTTCGGATCTAACGGAGAGCGCGGACGATTCCATGCCGTGCGCGCGATCCGGTCACCACGGTGTGAAGCTGCGCCGCGCTACCCGGCCAGTCCGCGCTGACCGGCCTGCCGCCGGCCGTTCAAAACGGGTACCCGATCGCGAGGTTGAAGACGAGGTTCTCCCGGCGCCAGTCGCGGTCGGTAAGGTCGATCTCTGAGGCGACCCAGCGATCGCCGGCGGCGCGCCACGGTTTTCGGAGCGGGATCGCGGTGTCGAGACGCAGAACGATCACCGGCGTGTCGACCCGGATACCGATGCCGGCGCCGACCGCGATCTGGCTTGGGAACGTCGAAAATCGAAAGACGCGCTCGGCGTCCTGGTCGTCGCCGGGCACGTTCCAGATGTTGCCCGCATCGGCAAATACCGCGCCCTTAAAGACGCCCGCGAGTGGGAATCGGTACTCGAGGCTCGACTCGATCCGCACGTCCCCGGTCCGTCCGAAGTTCCGGTCGTCGGCTACGGCCGGAGTGACTGCGCCGGGTCCAAACGTGCCGATCTGGAACGCACGCAGACTGTTCGGCCCGCCGACCGAAAACTGCTTTGCGCGCGGAAGGACCGCCGAGTTTCCAAACGGATACCCTGCACCGGTCACAAGACGCGCGGCGAGTTCGCTCAGCTCGGTGACCGGCAGGAAGTATCGCAGGTCGACATCGAACCTGGCGAACTGCGCGTACGGCACGCCGAGGATAGAGATCGGATCGTCGGCGTCGGGATACTCTCCTGTCACGAGCCACGCTACGGTCGACGCAAGCGTCCCCGCGGCTTCGAGCCGGATATTCGCCACGAGACTTCCGGGTCCACGGTCGTTCCTCCGGCCGTCGTAGAGAAACTCGTACACCGACATAACGACGAACTGCTGCTCAAACCCGAGCCGGACATTCGGGTTCTCGTCGAGGAACTGCTCGAACGTCGGGCTCAGAGTACCGGGTATTATGATCGAGGCGTCGACCGGACGAAACGTATGGCGTGCCCGGCTGGTCGGTGTCCAGTCGTACCCAAGTGCCCCGGTGATCCGGTCGATCCGGTACGCATCACGCCGGGTCAACGAAGAGTACCCGAGCGAAACACGCGTCCGCGGCATCGTGGGGCCGATCCGTCCGGCCGCCCCGAACGGCAGAAGCAGCCGTGGCTGCGAGTATCGTGCTTCCAGACCGAACTCCCAGGAATCGAGAGTGAACTCGCCCGACCCGATCCGCGTCGCCGCGGCGGTCGTCGCCTCGACGGTGAGCTGATCGGCCGCTCCGGAAAGGTTTCTGTCGATGTACCGAAGCTCGACGCCGGGGCCGATTAGACCGTCGGAGCGCGAAACCATCTGAACCTCGCCTTCGAAGACGCGCGGTGATTGAGGCGTCACGTAAATCTCGGCGTGTAGCGTGTACGAGTCGGGGTCGATCTCGTACCGGATGTTCACGAAGCGAAACAAAGCAAGCCCCATGAGGCGGTCGATCGTTCGGACGTGATTTGTCCGCGAGTACACGTCGCCGGGACGAAACAAGACCGCGTCGGCAAAGACCTCCGGCCGGACACGCGTCTCGCCGGCGACCAGTCGGAACCGCCGCGAGATCTCTACGGCGTCGGCATCGTCGAGATCGGCCGAGACACCGGGAGTGTGGTCGGCAAACACCGTGATCGAGCCGATCGTATATCGGTGAGCCGCGTGGGCCGGTGCTTCGGCTTGCACGACGAGTTCGAGCTCGACACGACGTGCGACGCCGTCGCGCACGGCCTCGAACAAGAGGTGTTCGGCCGAGAGAGCGAAGAAACCATCGTCCTTGAGCGCGCGATCTACTCGGTTTCGCTCGCGCCGGAGTCTCTCGAGATTGTACGGTTGACCTTCCTCTAAATACGACTCGGCCGCCTGCGCGCGGATCGCGGTCGAGACCTCGTCGTCGTTTTGCGGAAACACGACCGGGCCGAGCCGGTACGGCGATCGAATTGTCACGTCGTACTCAATCCCGACCGATCCGCCCTTGTCGTCGGTACGCGACGCGAGTTCCGCGTCGAAGTATCCGTGGTTCATGAGCCAGACGCGCATTCGTCCTTCGTTCTCGGCGACAAACTCCGGATCGAACAAAACCGGCTCCTCCGCAAAACGATCGTACACCCATGACCGCAGCCCCCGCCGTTCCGGAACACCGACGGCGTCGTGGACCCAGAGGCCGGGGCGAATAAACCCGAGAAGCGTCGTGTTCGGAACCGGCCTCACGATGTCTTCGAGGTCGGAGGAAACCGCACGCTCGCGAAAGAACGCCTCGTCGGACGTAACGTCGACGGTCGCACCGATGAACAACTTCTCGTCCACGTTGCGCGCGCCGGTCGTTGTGCAAGCGACGAGACCGGCGAACACGATCGGCGCGACGACGAGGATAATGAGCCGCGGAGATCGCCTCATTCGGTGTCCTCTGCGCCGCTCACGGCGTCGGGCGGTTCCGTTCGAGGCAGAATCGCTCGCACGCGGTCAAAAACGTGACGGAAAACAAACGACAGACCGGTCCGCGT
>PXBQ01000297.1 GCA_003566875.1 Spirochaetaceae bacterium
AGGTAGCGACGACATCGCCGCAATGCTCACGATCGAGAACGTCACGGACATTCCGTACGGTGTACTGAGGCATTCGCATCACCACTGCCTGCATCGTAAGCGCTAATCACGACACCGGCACTCGAACACGACGGTTTCGTCGCCGTCCGGCTTCTCACCGCTGTACGGCTTCACGCAGTCGATCGCGACGAACCCGGCGTTTTCCAGAAGCGAGTGGAACTCGGCACGATCGTAGTACCGGAGATCGAGCGCCTCCATCTCGGTCTCGCACAGTTTTCCGTCCTTCATGAGATCGTACCGGCTCACGCTGCGCATGATGTGGTCGGCGGCGTCGTACGTGTTCAGTGAACTGATCACGATCTTCCCTCCCTCGGGTAGATCGACCCATCTGCCGCTCCACGGCCAGGATTGGGACTCCCTGTTCAGGTGAAGCTCGATCTCGATCACGAGTGTCGCGCCCGGAGCCATCGCGGAGCGGATAGCCAGAAGCGCGTCGTGAATCCGGGTAGGCTCGGTCAGAAGACAGAACGATGACGCCGGCAGGATCACAAGATCGTATCGGCGCGGAAGAGTCATCCTCTCGACGGTCTGTTCGAACAGCCTCGGCGCCAGTCCCCGCTCGCGGCACTTTGTGCGGCACGCTTCGAGCATCGCCGGTGACGCGTCGACGCCGTCGATATCGACGCCTCGCTCCATGATCGGCACAAGGAAGCGCCCCGAACCGCACATCGGCTCGAGGACGGGCCCTCGTGCGCGCGTGCAGTAACCGAGGTAGAACGCGAGTGCGTCAGCAGGCGGCTGCGGCTTGTCGACGTCGTAAAATCGGGTGCAGAGCGTGCGATAGGATTCCATGCTCGGCCGCTCCTTTCGTGATCGTTCAATGATTGACTCACCGAACGCCATTATACCGAGACTGGTGCTACGCTGTCCGGTCCTCCATAGCTCCGATTCGCAATCGGACCTCTTGCGCTCGGGCGACGCGGTTGTCTATTATCCGCACATATGCGCATCGACAATCTGTACAAGATCACCAGAAACGACGTGGAAAACGCAGTGGCGACTTTGAAGGACGCATTTCACGATGATCCCGTTTGGAGCGCCGTTTTCCGTGACGACCCGAACACCGACAAGGCTTTGTCGGGTGTTTTTACGATGTCCGTGCTTCACGGCATGAAATTCGGAAAAGCCTACGCCACTTCGGAACGACTTGAAGGCGTTGCGGTATGGGTTCCCGGCGAGAAAAGCTCTATGGGGCTTTTACGACTGATCTCGAGCGGCGCCGTATCGTACGGTCGCCACATCGGCGGTCCGTCGGTGAAAAACCTGTCGGCGTTGTCAAAACAGCTCGAGCCGGACAGAAAAAGGCTCATGAGCGACAAATCGTACACGTACTTGACCATTATCGGTGTCGGTTCAGACAATCAGGGCAAGGGTTACGGAAGCGTTCTTTTGAACAAGATCAAGGAAGATTGCGATGAAACCCAGAGGTACCTTTATCTGGAAACGGAGTCTGAGGAAAGCGTCCGGTTTTACGAGAGACACGGATTTCATACAGAACAGAAAATTATCGTGAAACACATCGATGTCCCGATGTGGCAAATGATTCGGCCCCCCGCGGCGAGGTGAACTGACCCCGAAGCTCGGCCCGTCACAGGCGGCTCGTGAATCCCAGGAAACCGGCGACCGGATCGCGACTATGATGGTGCAAACGCCTCGCCGATCGTATAGTATTGAGGCAGGGAACGAGGGGGTGTCACGATGAATCTCAAGATTATTCTCGAGCCGAGCGACGAAGGCGGATTCACCGCGGTTGTTCCGTCTTTGCCGGGCTGTATCAGCGAGGGAGATACGAGAGAAGCCGCGCTGGAAAACATTCGGGAGGCAATAGGACTTTACCTGGAACCTGTTGAAGACGATATGCGGTTCTCCTCCCGAGCCGAGGAAGTGGAAATAGCGATTTGAGCAAGATCCCCTCGTTGAGTCACATCATCAAGCAGGCTCGTTTGACTCTCGAGGATTTCCTGGGCCTGCTGTAACGGCCTGGACGACGCTCCGTGCGTCCGGCCCATTTCTCTTCCTGTACGCACCGTCGATCAGAACCGGGACGCAGTCGTCGACGTCGAGCTCGGCCGTCGGGGGGATGTCGTCCTCGAATCCCATCGCGATCAGCTCCTTCCCGGATGAACACTGTTTGAGAACGGTGACGAGGTCGGACTCGACCGCGGCACGGCTCGAACCCAGGGGTGATTGCGACACCAGTCCCCGCTTTTGTCGATGTCGCTACGCAAAATGCAGATGGTTTGACGCATGCAGTTTCTTGAACACGGGCCCGATATTCCGAACGAACTCGTTAATGCATTGCTTAACGACAATGCCGTTTTTTTCTGTGGTGCGGGCGTTTCGGGACTGTCGATACTTTCGTGTGAATTTCTTGGACCGTAATCCGTCCTTCGAACTTGATCGCCAACTGGTTCAAGGCCCGGTTCCAATGCTGAAGCGGCATCGTCCATCGGCGTGAGATTTTCTCCAGCGCCATGAACACCGGTTTCGTCGCCGCCTCCTCGGTCGCTGCCGTGTGGATCTTCTTCATACACGACTGCTTAACTCCGTGTCCACCAAATCGGGGAAGGTTTAGAGTGCGCATTGTTTGGCAATGCCGGCCCTATAAGAAGAACCTATAAGCATGCATAAGAGATGGCCGCAACACCCTCGAATAGCTGGAAGTTAACCCGGCCCAGGTGAATTACCAGGCCCTCGCCTAAAAAATCGTCCGCACCCCCGAATTCAGCGGAATAAAAGTTCCGCTTTGGTGGCAAAAAAGGGTGTGGAATCTATCTTGACACCTAAGGCGCGATTCCGCAACGATATCGGGCATAAACCCTCCTGACCAAATGTTCGTCCGCGGACGGAAAAAACGCAAGGTGTCGGGCGTCGGCCGGACTCACACTGCTATGCCGCCCGCCCGCCGTTCGGCCGTGCCGTGTGATCGGCCCACGCGGAGGCAAAGGCGTCGCGTGGGGTCTATGCCCGATGACTCACCGCGTGAACCTTCGGGAGATCGCCTTCTCGGCCTCGACGAGCAGGAACGCGCCGAGACCCGCGCCGGTGATACCGGCCCAGTACGAAGCCGGGATGGCCGCGGTGCCGAACAGCGTGTTCATGAACGGCAGATACGTGAAGCCGAGCTGCAGAAGCACCAGGACGCCGGTTAGGCCGAACGCGAGACGGTTCTCGAATATGCGACGGCTGATGCTGGTCTCGTAGAGTTTTCGGCACGTGAAGAGATAGAACGTGTGCGCAACCACGAGCATGTTCACCGCGGCCGTGCGTGCGACGGCGAGATCGGTTCCCTCCATTCCCGAGTCATACAGCAGCGCGAACACCGCGAACGTGAGTCCTCCGCTCAATAGCGACACGAAAACGACGCGTCGGAAAAAACCTGCACCCAGGATCGGGTCGTCCGGGGCTCTCGGCGCCCGCTGCATCACTTTCCGTTCCATCGGTTCTACGGTGAGCGCGAGCGCGAGCGTAACAGCGGAGACCATGTTCACCCAGAGGATCTGAACCGGACTGATCGGCAACGTGAAACCGATCAGCAGCGCGACGATGATCACCGCGGCCTCCGCGCCGTTCGCGGGGAGCAGGTACAGGATCGTTTTCCTGATGTTGTCGTAGATCGTGCGGCCTTCTTCCACGGCGTGGACGATGCTCGCGAAGTTGTCGTCGGCGAGGACCATCTCGGCGGCTTCCTTCGTGACCTCGGTCCCCTTGATCCCCATCGCGATGCCGATGTCCGAGCTTTTCAGCGCGGGCGCGTCGTTCACGCCGTCCCCGGTCATCGCGACGAGCTTGCCGTGCCGCTTGAGCGCCTTCACGAGGCGCAGCTTATGCTCCGGGCTCGTCCGCGCGAACACGTTGTGCGTCTTCACGCACTCGAGAAGCGCATCGTCGTCCATCGATTCGATGTCGTTGCCGGTCACCGGCTCTCCGGTCGTCTCGATCCCGAGCTTTTCGGCGATCGCGCCGGCCGTGATCGCGTGGTCACCGGTGATCATCATTACGCGAATTCCGGCCTCGTGACACTCGGCGATCGCGTCGATCACCTCGTCCCGCGGCGGGTCGATGATGCCGACGAGTCCGAGCAACGTGAAGCCGTCGGTTAGGCCGTCGTGCTCGAGCGCGTCGGTTGACTCGGCCTCCTCGCGCATCGCGAGCGCGAGAACCCGCTCGCCGCGTCCCGCGATCGCGTCGACGCGTTCCTGCCAGGTCGCCCGGTCAAACTCTTCGGTGTCCGAACCGGTCATCTGTGCGGTACAGCGCTCGAACACTCGTTCCGGTGCGCCTTTGAGGTATATCCGCCGGCCGTTGTCGGTTTGGTTTAGCGTTGCCATGTACTTGTGCTCGGACTCGAACGGGACCGAGTCGATTCGCTCGGGTTCCCACTCCGCGAGCCCACCTTTGTGAGCGAGCGTGATGAGCGCGCCCTCGGTGGGGGTACCTTCGACGCTCCACCGCGACTCTTCGTCCTCTTCGATACGGCTCTCGTTGCACGCCTTTCCGCAGCGAAGCAGTTCCACCACGGATGCGGGAAGATCGACGTCCGAATCGTCGGCCGTTTCGCCGGAAACGCTTCCGGATTCGCCGCCGGTATCGTCCGCGGAATCCGCCGGCGCGATCGTGCCGTCCGGGGCGTAGCCCGTGCCGGTGACCGAGAACTCGCCGTCGGCGGTCTGCACCGAGACCACGGTCATCTCGTTACGCGTCAATGTGCCAGTCTTATCGGAGCAGATCACGCTCACCGAGCCGAGAGTCTCGACCGACGGGAGCTTGCGGATGATCGCGTTGCGCCGTGCCATGCGCTGCACCCCGAGCGCGAGCGTGATCGTGAGGATCGCGGGCAGCCCCTCGGGGATCGACGCAACCACGATGCTGATCGCCGCGAGGAACATATCCTCGAGCGCGAATCCCTGTACGAAGTACCCGAACACGAAAAATCCGCCCGCGACCGCAAGAATGAACACCGAGAGGATCGCCCCGAACCGGTCGATTTTCCGAATGAGAGGGGTCGTCTTCTCGGCAGCTTCGCTGATCATGGTGTTGATCTTTCCGAGTTCGGTATCCGCGCCCGTTGCGACCACGATCCCCTGCGCCTCGCCGTACGTCACGGTCGTCCCGGAGAAACCCATACATGTGCGATCGCCAAGCGTCGCGTTCTCGTCAGCTCTCTCGGTGTCTTTTTCGACGCCCTGGGACTCGCCGGTAAGGGCCGCTTCCTCCACTCGCAGACTCTTCACGCGCACGAAGCGGATATCCGCCGGAATCCGATCGCCGGACTTCACGCCGACCAAGTCACCGGGCACGAGCTCCTCGGCATCCACCGTTTTGCGTGTCCCATTTCGCGTTACCGAAGCCTCGAGTGAGAGCATCCCCTTGATGCTCTCGAGCGCCTTCTCGGCCTTGCCCTCCTGGAGAAAACTGACGGTTACGTTGATCAGTACGACCGCGGCAATCACGACCGCCTCGACCCACTCGCCGAGAAAACCTGCTATGATCGCCGCCGCGATCAGGAGGTAAATCAGAACGTTGTGAAACTGTGCGAGAAACCGGAGAAGCGGTCCGCGTTTCTTTCGCTCGGGAAGTTTATTCGGCCCGTGCTCTTTGAGCCGTCGTTCGGCCGCGTCGTCCGAAAGGCCGCTGTTCCGATCGGTCCCGAGCTCTTCGACAATCGTCTCGATCTCTCGCGTGTGCCACGTCATGGTCATGGAATCACCCCGCAGGCGTTTTGGGTTATTTCACTAATATACAACGATACGCCGCAAAGACAAAAAAATACCGAACACAATCCGAAGCTCAAAGTATCGGATCGCGCCTGAGCTCTTTCTCGTTCCCTTCCCGCTAAGGCCGCCGGCACTCGAACACGACCGTCTCTTCGGTGTCTCCGGGTGCCTCGCCGGTGTACGGCTTGGCGCACGCGACCGCGTCGTACGTCGCAAGCGTGCTGATCACGATTCTTCCACCCTCGGGAAGATCGACCCATCTGCCGGTCCACGGCGGCGACTCGGACTCTCGGTTCAGGCGAAGCTCGATCTCGAGCACGAGCGTTGCACCCGGAGGCATGACCGAGTGGATGACCGCGAGGCTGTCGCGGATCACCTTCGGATCGGTCAAGAGACAGAACGATCCCGAGGGCAGAATCACGAGTTCGTATCGACGCGGCAAAGTCATTTTCTCGATTGTCTGCTCGAACAACCTCGGCGACAGGCCGCGCTTGCGCCGTGGTACTCGAGGTAGAACGCGAGAGCATCCGGCGGCGGATGCGGCTTATCGACGTCGTAGAATCGGGTGTAGAGCGTACGGTACGCGTCCATGGTCGGCCTCTTGTATCACGGAGTGTTCCGGTGACTCACTCACCGAGCTGCATTATACCGATACCTCCGGTGTTGTTTCCGTTAGGGCATCACGCGCCGTTCGTGTACGCGCCGTCGGTCATGATCGGCGCGCAGTCGTCGACGTCGAGCTCCGCTGTCGGGGCGATGTCGCGCCCGAATCCCATCGCGATGAGCTCCTTCCCGGATGAACACTGCGTGAGTGCTTCCGGAAGCTCGGACTCGACCGCGCGGAACGCCGCGACCGCGGCACGGGCTTCCGGTGAGAGCCGTCCCGGAAGTTGACGGATGATCGCTCCCGCGCCGATGAGGTCCTCGAACGCGGGGCGGAGACTGCCGTCGGTCTTCCATCGTTCTCCACACGCGATCACCGAGACGCGTGTGCCGAGTCCTGATGCCGCGGTTGCCACCGCGCGGGAGTTGCGGAGG
>PXBQ01000424.1 GCA_003566875.1 Spirochaetaceae bacterium
CACGATCAACTACGGCGTCAACTTCCTCGTAAACTCCACCGGATCTAACGTGTCCGTCAACGTTGCCGCGAACTACATCGGCTCCCACGCCCCGTCCATGCGGGTGATGCACCGCCCGAAGTGAAATGCGCCCCTGGGGAAAGTCCTCGTCATCTCTTCGTTGACGGCCGGCGGCCGGGCGGTGCCTAATGGCGGGGCACAGGCGGCACGCTTCTTCGGCGACGGGCGCCGGGACGGGAGGACAGAACATGGATGCGCGCGAGATCGTAGGGGTCGGCCGGAGCCGGCCGACCATGGAAGGGGCAGGAGTCCACCTCCACCGGGCCTTCGGGTTCCACGATACGGGGATGTTCGACCCGTTCCTGCTGCTGGACGACTTCCGGGGCGAACGCCCGGAGGAGTTCGTCGCCGGGTTCCCCTGGCACCCGCACCGCGGGATCGAAACGATCACCTACATGCTCGAAGGGAGCGTCGAACACGGGGACAGCCTCGGGAACAAGGGCGTCATACGGCCGGGCGAGGTGCAGTGGATGACCGCCGGGTCCGGCATCATCCACCAGGAGATGCCGAAGCCGGATGCGAACGGACGGATGGGCGGGTTCCAGCTCTGGGCGAACCTGCCGGCCGCCCGGAAGATGATCCCGCCGCGCTACCAGGAGTTCGGCCGCGACGATTTCCCCGTCGCGAAGCTCGACGGCGGCGCGCAGGCCATCGTGGTCTGCGGCCAACTGGCCGGGGTCGAAGGCCCGGTCAATGCCGTCGCCGTCACGCCCGGGTTCTCCGATGTCACCGTCCCGGCCGGATGCCGCGTCGCACTGCCGACCCCGCCCGATCACAACGCGATCGCCTACGTCTTCGAAGGACAGGCCTTCCTCGACGAACGTCGCAATCCGGGCGCCTGGGAGGTCCGGTCGGACGGCTACACGGAGCGCCGAACGGACGCGCTTCTCGACAACCACACCCTGGTTCGGTTCGGTCCCGGCGCCGAGATCCGCGTCGAGACGCTCCCGGACGGGCCCGTCCGCTTCATGCTCATGACCGGACGGCCTCTCGGCGAGTCGGTCGCCTGGGGCGGCCCGATCGTGATGAACACGCGCGAGGAGCTGCAGACGGCCTTCCGCGAACTCGAGGCCGGAACGTTCCTCAAGCGCTGAGCGCCGCCGTCACCTTCGGCACCGTGTCCTCGGGGCGCACCTTCGGCCATGCGCCCGCGAGCCGGCCCTGCT
Source organism: Spirochaetaceae bacterium (assembly GCA_003566875.1). GTDB lineage: Bacteria > Spirochaetota > Spirochaetia > DSM-27196 > PXBQ01 > PXBQ01. The sequence continues at coordinate 1,227 of PXBQ01000424.1, forward strand.
CGTCGACCAGGAACGCCGAGCGGATGATCCCCGTCGATTTCCGCCCGTACATCGACTTTTCGCCCCAGGCGCCGTAGGCCTCCGCCACCGCGTGGTCCTCGTCGGCCAGGAGCGGGAAGCCGAGGCCGTACTTCCCGTCGAAGGCGCGTTGCGCCGCGGGTGCGTCCGGGCTGATCCCGACCGCCGCCACGCCCAGCCGGCCGAGGTCGGGCCGCGCGTCCCGGACCGAGCAGGACTGCTTCGTACAGCCGGGGGTGTCGGCCTTCGGATAGAAATAGACCAGCAGCTTGCGTCCCTTGAAGTCCGTCAGCTTGACGGTCTTGCCCTGTTGGTCCTTCAGCGCAAACTCCGGCGCAGGTTCGCCGGCCTTGAGTACTTTCATCGTCGAATCCTCCCCTCGGGCGATCCTCCCGCCCGCAGGCAACATACCCGCATGCAGCCGCTTCTCAAGCCGCAGCCCGCCGGGCATCGCGGCGCGCGCCCGGCTTGCCCGATGTAGCCTTCGGCGAAGCAGGGTCACCACGTGCGCGGCGCTATCGGGCCGGGGCGGACCCGTGATCGGTGATCAGTCATCAGTGATCCGTTCCTTGCGGTCCGCGACGTCTTCGCCACTGTTCACCGATCACTGCGACCAGTTCGGGGTTGCTTTCCTCGTCGCCGCGAGGCCAGTCTTCAGTCTGGCCGCGCGCGGGGAGAGTCCATTGTCGCGATGGGCGCCGGCGCGGGAGGAAGGGGAACGACATGAGCAAGCATTTTCTGGTGGCGATGCTCTGCGTCTGCGCCGTCGCCGCGGCGGGTTGCCGGCGCCGGAAGGAATCGGGCGAACGTGTGCAGATCCGCACCGAGGACGGCCAGGTCGTCTTCGACTCCGGCGCATCGGTCGAGCTGCCGCGCGACTTCCCGCGCGACATCCCGCTGCCACGCCGCGCGCCGGTCCGGATGGCCATGGAGATGCCGGACGGGTTCATGGTCACGGTCGAGCGCGCCGAAGCGATGCGGGACGCCGCCGCCGACTTCCGCGCCGCAATGGGCCGCGAGGGGTGGACCGAGGAGCACTCCATGGACCTTGGGGTGAGTGTCATGATTCTCTTCAACAAGGGCGACCGGGCGGTCCAGTCCGTGTTCGTTTCGGAAGAAGGGAAGACGCTGATGACGCTGACGTCTGGGGGCTAGCCCGAGGCACGCGGGCGCGTCTGATGCGCGTGTGGCGCCGCCCGACGGGAAGGCTGGCCGGCAGAATATCCGGCTCGTCTCTCCGGGTTATTCCGCGTTCCGCGTTCCGCGTTCCGCATTCGGACCGTTCCGCATTCGATACTGCCGCGGCGTCATGCCGAGCGCCCGGCGGAACGTGGTGTGCAGGTGCGGCTGGTTGCGAAACCCCACCACCGGCGCCAGCTCGGCGAGGGTGAGGTCCGTCGTGCGCAGCAGCCGGCAGAGCTCCTCCACCCGCTTGCGCCGCAGCTCGGTCACGATGCTGCGGCCCAGGTGCAGGCGAAAGGTGCGCTCGAGCGTGCGTCGCGACGTCCCGACTGCGTCCGCCACGTTGTTCACCGACGTGTCCTTGTCGAGGTGTGCCCACAGGTAGCGCAGGGCCGCGGCGACCCGTTGATCCGGAACGGCGATCAAGTTCGTGCTCTCCCGTTCAGTGATGCCTCTCGGCGGCACGAGGATCGGCCGCTCCGGCGGGCGCTCCCCCTTCATCATGCGCGCCAGCAGGTCGCAGGCGATCCGCAGGCGGCCCGGTCCGTCGGGGTCGATGGAACTGAGCGTCGGCAGGCAGGCCCCGCATATTTCCGGGGCGCCCCCGCGGCTGAGCACGGCGACATCCTCCGGAACGCGGTACCCCGCCTCCGCCGCCCATAAGCTGTACGTGGCGGCGAGCGGCGGTCCCCGGGCCAGCAGGCCGAGCGGCCTGGGAGCCTCCCGCAGCCATGCCGTGACCGCGCGCCGCTTCCGCGCCATCCAGGCCGCGCGGGCCTCGCCGGGCCGCGCGCCGAAGCGACACAGATGGCAGGTCATCCCGAGGTTCTCCGCCGCGTCCCGAAAGGCCTCGTAGAAGGTTCGCGCGTCGGACCAGGGGATGCTCCCCACGTAGCCCACGTCGCGGAAGCGGCGCTCGGCAAAGTGCCGTGCCGCCAGCCGACCTTCCGCCGCGAGGTCGGGCAGGACCGCGGGGACCTGCCCGTCCTGCGGGTGGGGCAGGTTGCCCAGCCGGACCATCGGGCATCCGCGCCGGCGCAGCGGGAGGATCACCTTGTCGTCGGGCAGCACATCCACCAGCGCGCCGCGGGGTTCGACCCCGGCGGGCAGGACGAGGTTGAGGAGCGGGAGGGAGAGCAGCCGCCAGCCGCGCCGCAAGGCCTCGTCGTGGAGCCCGGAGCTCGGCGCCATCGTCGTCACCACGGTCAGCGCCCTGCGTCGGGCCGCCGCCGTGTCGGCCAATTCCAGGGGCATCTTCCTGCGAGCAGGCATACGAACGACTCCATCCTCGATGACGGCGGCCGATCCGGATGCGCCCCGCTCCCGGCCCGCGCTCCCCGCCCGCCATCGCTGTCCGTGATCTTAGGCCGCCGGCCGCGCTGGCGCAATACTTTATGAAAATTTCCGCAATTCTTGACTGGACTTCTTGCACCGCGCGGAGCCAGTATTCATTGGCATGGCCGCGAGTACAGGCCGCCGGCCGGCGTCGCGGGTGCGCGCCGGGGTAGGTAACGGGCGGGTGAAGCCCGCGAATGTTCGCAGACGGATAAACGGACGGAGGATGAGATGAAGAATCGATTCGGAAAGCTTCTGCTGGGCGCGCTAATGGCGTTCGCGATCAGCGCCACGTTCGCCCATGCACAGGGAACGTTTTCGGCATCGGCGACCCAGCCGACCTTCGACGGGGCGGATCAGGGATACTTTGCCGACCCGGGCCCGGGCAGTCACGACGACAAATGGTGGACGGATACTGTGGGACACGGTCAGACCTTCACGCTCACGGGGGATGTCCTGCTCAGCAGTGTGACGTTGAGACTCAGCACCACCAGGGCGCGACCAACCAAGGTGTATATTTTGCGCCTCGGCGCCGTCGATACCGCCACCGGCACATTCTACGAGCTCCACTCAGAAGAAATCACCCAGGACGGAGAATGGAATTTCGATCCGGAGGATCCGGACGATCCCGCCCCCTCCCCTTACGGCACATGGACCCTCGATGAGCCCGTCGCCCTGCCGGGCCTTCCGGCGGGTGTCGTCTATGGCTTCGACCTCACCATGAAGAGCAGCTCTACCGCGTGGCAGTCCGGCATTCCCTATCCCAGGCGCGCAAACACGGACGTTTTCGCCGGCGGCGCCCGATACACGGTCAGTCGCGTCGGCAACGAGCCGCACCCCACCAGCATTTCGATTGCCGGCAGCACCGACCGCGAGTTCCACATCGGCATGACGGCCACGACGATCGAGGACACGACCGCGCCGAACCTGGTCTCCATCGAAGACCAGGTCGGCGGCGGTCCGATCTATGAAGACCAGGTGTGGGTGACTTACATCCTGAGCTTCGACAAGGCCATCGACGAATCCACCATCGACCTGTCCGTTTTCGAGAATCTCGGAACGGGCGTCAGCCTCGATTCCATTGTCTCGTTGAAAAACACCCCGTTCCCCGCGGCCTCAACGGTCGAGGTGATCTTCCAGGTTTCCGGTACCGGCACCCTCCAGTTGGGCATCAAGGACGACGCGGAAATCAAGGACTACTATGACAACGCGCTCGCCGTCCCGGTCAGCGACGACGTCACGATCACGGTCAATGATGGACTCACGCCCAGCAGCGGCGTGCGCTACTGGGACGGCCCGAATGCTGACGGCGTGGGCGATGGTATGAGTGACGGAGGGAATGGAAACTGGAATACCGTCACCAACAACTGGGACCAGGCCTTCGGGATCAAACGCATGGCGTGGGATAATACCAACGACGATGTCGCCGTCTTCGGGGGTACCGCAAACACCACCGTGACCGTGGAGGCAGACATCACGCTCGGGGGGCTGGTCATCAGCAATGCCAACACCACCACGTTCAACGGCGACTTCACCTTCAATTTCGCGGACGGCGGCAGCATCATCCACAACGCTTCCGGGAATCGCACCGCCACCATCAACCAGGCGATCACCAACGCGCCGTCGGTGACGATCGCGGCGGGCGAACGCCTGACCTTCAATTCCGGCAGCCGGACGCAGACCCTTGGAAATATCTTCGTCAATCCCCGGCAGGACGGCACGGCGGATAACATTATCACGCTTCGTGGGACATCCACCGCCAACACCGCGGGCAATATCATACAGACCACGGGGAACAACCAGCAACGCACGTCCCTCGAAAAACGGGACGCGGGCACCTGGACAGTGGGCGACGTGCTGGGGCAGCACAACGCCCGCCTGCGGCTCTTCCTCTTCGATGCGGGCAGGCTCGTCGTCACGGGCGACATCACGAGTACCGAGTTCCTCTTCCAGAGCGCGGACACCACACTGGAGCTGAGGGGGGACGGCGAACTCACCACGGCCAGCTCGGTGATCAACCCGTTGCGCGGCACCATCGACAACAACAGCGGCGGTCCCGTCACCTTCATCGGGAATCCCGGCATCACCTTTGCCGGCGACTTCACCCTCGCCCGCCACAGCTTGAATATGGGCACGGGCAATACCAACCTGGGTACCGCCGTCCGCAGCATCACCGTGGAGGATGAAACCTCGACGCTGACCTTCGGCGGCATCGTTTCCAATACCGGCGGTATCACCAAGCTCGGCGACGGCATCCTGGAGTTGACCGGGGCCAACACCTACAGCGGCGCCACCACGGTCTCCACCGGCACGCTGGCCCTCGTTGGCGGCAGCCAGGCCTCGGCGATCACGGTGGAAGACGGCGCCAAGCTCGGCTTCACCCTCGGTTCGCCGACGACATCATCCGCGTCGGTCACGCTGGATGGAGGCCACGGCATTGTCATCACCGGCACGGTCGATGGCGAGTCGGATTACCCGCTGATGGCGGCCGACGGAGGCTTCACCGGCGATCCGGCGCTCTTGGGGGTTTTCATGGACTACAGCCTCCAGTTGCGGGCGGGCGGCACCGAACTGTGGCTGGCCCTCGACACGGGCGTCAGCCCCTACGACGACTGGGCGAATGGAAACGCCTTCGATGCCGACGGCAGCGGCGACGGCATCCCCAACGGCGTGGCCTGGGTGCTGGGCGCGGCGGATCCGACCGAAAACGTCCGCGACGAAGGACTGCTGCCGACGATCGAGGCGGATGGCGATCTGGTCAGCTTCACCTTCCGGCGCCTGAAAGCGGCAAATGACGATCCCAATACCGGGATCGAGGTCGAATACAGCACCGACCTGGCCGGCGCCTGGGACGTCGCGGACGATGCCGAAGACGGCATCGAGATCGATGTCGACGGCACGAATCCCGACGTCGATATCGTGACGGTCACGTTCGACAAGACCGAACTCGGGATCGGCGACCGCCTGTTCGTCCGCCTCCGCGTCGAGCAGCTCTAACCGCACCGCGGCCGCGGGCCCCGCCCGCTGCC
>PXBQ01000242.1 GCA_003566875.1 Spirochaetaceae bacterium
ACAAGATCAAAAACAATACCGGAATCATGATCAAGTTCCTTGCGACCGAACGGGCGTATCGGCCGACTCGGCGTCGGAACGACACGCCGTACAGAAGCGTGAGCCCGAGCGTTACGAGCAGGACCACGACGACCGCCGGTTCCGGGACGACTAAGAACCCCTCGGGCCGGTTGAAGAACAGGTAATGGCGATCCCACGCCGTGGGGATTCCGTCGGCGGAGTACGCGAGAAATGCCTCGATGAACCCATCGAGTGCGCGCGCGGCTGCCGCAGTATCCGACGCGTTGCCCGATCCGCGGCCGCTCCCGTCGACTTCGATCGCCGGCACGCCCGCCTCCAGGTACGGCGCGATCCACGTCGGTTCAGCCGCGAACCGGGTCCGGTGCATCTGGTTTCTGTTTCCCAGAAACACATACTCAAATTCCGTGCGTTCGAGCGCCTGCGATACTCTCGTCAACAGCCAGAGTGGAGTAACCGTCCCACCTCCGCCGGTCTCAAGGATAATTTGGTTCGGAATACCTCGATATCCAAAGTACAGGACGGCGGTCGGATCAAACGCGAAGAAATCGTCGAGATAGAGCCGTGTGCCGAGTCCTTCTCCGATACCGTGCGCCCGTTCGGCTCCGAGAAACACGAACACGAGGGTGAGTCGTGGGCGCGACTCGCTGAATCGCTCCAGAGCTGCGAGCGCGGTCGCGATAGCGAACGATCCGTCGGATTCCGGTGGGATGCCGGGTTCGTGGTCCACGGGCACCGCGATGATGACTCTATCGGGCAGGACACCCGGAATCTCGATCTCGAGCACGCGCGAAAACGCGTGCACTCCCGCGAGGTTGTCGAAACGGTATTCGTTCGGCGTGTAACCGGCGTCGGTACTCACGCGCTCGATGTACTCAAACGTTTGGGATTCGCGCCCTTCGGTTCTCGGGTGAAACTCCGAGACGACCGCGTAGTGATCGAGCACTCGCGCGCCGGCGGCATCGCCGGCGTCGGTTCTCGGGGACTGGGAAAACAGCGCTGATGATGTTACAATGAAGCAGATAATCGCCGCGAGTTTGATACTCATTCTGTTTGAGAATAGGAAGAACGTTCGTGGATAGTCAATAAGCGTTTGCAGGTACCGAGGTATACATGGATCTTCTGCCAGAAATCGCGCAACGCGTGAGCGTGCGAGACTTTACCGATGAGCCGGTCGAGAAGGACGCGGTTGAACGCATTCTCGAGGCCGGTAGGTTGGCGCCTTCGGCGAAAAACCGCCAGGCGTGGCGATTCATCGCGATTCAGGACGCAGACCTCCGGGAGAAAATGGAGAGCGCGTGCTTCGGCCAAGAGTACGTCGGTGCCGCGCCTTTGATCATCACGTTATGCACGACGAATATCGAGTACAGGATGCCGAACGGCCAGCTCTCGTACCCGATAGACCTCGGGATCGCCGGGAGCTTCATGTCGCTTCAGGCGGTACGCGAAGGACTCGGGACGTGTTTCATCACGACGTTCGATGAATCCGACGTCAAGGCGTTGTTGACGGTCCCGTTCTCTATGCGCGTCGTTACGCTTCTGCTCGTCGGGCACCCTCGTTCGGTGCCCGAGAAGCCCGGCCGGTTGCCGTTGAGTCGCGTGATCTCGTACGATCACTGGTAGCGGACGATTCCCTCGCGGTCACTCGCCGTCGACCGGATAACCCGCCGCGCGCAACGCCGCTCTCGCGACCTGTGCTTCGTTCCACGGCTGTGACCCCATCGGTGTAATAAGGCTTTTCTCGTGTCCCTTTCCGAGCAGCAGGACGGTGTCGCCGGGTTTCGCGATCTTCACCGCGCGATGGATCGCTTCGGAGCGGTCCGGGATAGTCGCGAGCTCTACGCCGTCGCGCCACTCGGGACGCGACTCGCGGCAGCCTTCGGCTATCTGATTCAGAATCGCGAGTCGTGACTCGTCTCGTGGATCCTCGTCGGTGAGCACGATGATGTCCGACCACTGCGCGGCGATCCTGCCCTGCATCGGCCTCTTCTCGACGTCGCGCTCGCCGGCCGAGCCGAAAACCGCGATCACGCGGCCTTTCGTGTAGTCACGAATGATCGGGAAAAGCCGTCGAAACGAGCCGGGGGTGTGCGCGTAATCGACGATCACGTTGATCGGCAGATCGGCCGCTCCGATCCTCGCCATTCGCCCTTCGACCGGTACCAAACGTTCGAGATACGGCGCGAGATCGATCGGATCGACGTCGAGCAGACACGCGGCGGCCGCGAGCGCCGCGAGCGCGTTTTCGACGTTGAACACGCCGACGACGGGAATACGCGTGTGGATAGAGTGCTCGCCGAATCGGAGCACAAACGCTGTACCGGTCATGTCCGGTTCCAACATTCCCGCAGTGAGGTCGCCTCCCAACTCGGTCCCGTACGTCATGACGCGACGTTTTGTGAGCCCTCCGAAGTGCTCGGCGTTCGGATCGTCCGCGTTCACGACGCCGAACGCACCCGAGCGTGGGTCGGCGTCCATCGCGCGGAACAGGTTCGACTTGTCGTTTCTGTACGCTTCGAAACTGCCGTGAAACTCGATATGTTCGTGCGTGAGGTTCGTGAAGACCGCGCCGTAGAAGCCGACGTCGGCGAGGCGGGCGGTCTTGAGCGAAAGCCCGTGCGACGTCGCCTCGAGCACCGCCGCGGTCTTGCCGGCGGAGAGCATCTCCGCGAGCGCCGCGTGGATCGCGGGCGCCTCCGGCGTCGATTGCCGCAACGTGTTCGGCTCGACGGTATCGCGGGTCTGAGCCGCGACCGTCGAGAAGAAGCCGCTCTTGACGCCGGCCGCCTCGAGCAGCTGATGCGTGAAGTACACCGTCGTGCTCTTTCCGTCGGTCCCGGTCACGCCGATCACGCGCAAGGTGCGCGACGGATGACCGTAGAACTCGGCCGCCGCGGCCGAGAGCGCTCGTCGGCTATCGTCGACGCGCGCGAAACACCCGGCTTTCTTGTTGCGCTTGATCGTCTGCGGAATTTCCGCGTCGTGCACGATGAGCGAAGCACCGCGCTCGATCGCGTCGTCGATGAACGCGTGCCCGTCGTAATGCGCCCCGCGGATCGCGACAAACGCCGAGCCCGGAGTTACCGAACGTGAGTCGTACACAATCGCCGAGACCGATGCCGGAACCGTGCCGGTTTTTTTTGTCGGGTTTATCACCGACATAATTTCAGTTGCTTTTTTCATCGCGGTGTTTGTATAGGCCGTAAACTCAGACGCGGTCAAGGGCCGGCACAAAAAAAAGCCGCCTCAAACTCGTGAGGCGGCCTGTTTTTCAGCGTAACCGTGAGGCGCTATCGACCTTCGCCGCTGTAGAGATACCTGAAGTAGTCCATGTCGGTCGTGAGCGTCTTCCGGAACCGCGGGATCGTCTCTTCGTACGAGTTGATCGCCTGCCAGAACTCGAAGAACGCCGGGTCCCTGCTGTACGACCGATTGTAGATCGACGCCGCTTCACGGTCCGCGTCACCGCGGATCTCTTGAGCCTCGGCGTACGCGGCTGAGAGGATCTGGGCCTTCTCGTTCTCCATCTGACCGAGGATCTCCTGCTTCCGGCCTTCGCCGAGCGACCGATACGCCTGCGCGATCTGGTTCCGCTCGGAGATCATTCGGTTGTACACGCTCTCGGTCAGGTCGTCCGAGTACCGGATCTGCCGGATCACGAGGTCGACGAGCTCGACCCCGAGCTCCCCGACAGCGTTGTCGGCCGAGCCGAACATCTGTTCGGCGAGCGTACGACGGCCTCTCCGGATCGACTCGTGTTCGACGCGTACGCGGAACAGCTCCTCGAACTCCTCGAGATCTCCGAGCTCCTCCATCTCCTCGACTTCGGCCTCCGCTATCATGGCGTCGGGCGCGACCTCGCGGATCAGGTTTGTGCTCCGGACCGCCTCGGCGAGGCTGTTCGACGAGATAACCGTGCGGACGATCGAGTCAAGAATATCGTCGAGCCGTCCGTACGCGGCGGGCAGAGTCGTGACCGACGCGTAGAACAACGCGGCGTCCTTGATAACCCAGCGCGCGGTCGTGTCGACCCAGATGAACTGGTTCTCCGCGGTCGGGACGCGCTGCGGCTCCCCGTCCCAAGACTGAATCCTCTTTGGATATTTTGTGACCGTGTCGATGACCGGGGTCTTGAACTTGAGCCCCGCTTCGGTCTCGGTCGCGACGATCTGTCCGAACCGCGTCACGACCGCCTGTTCACCCTCTTCGACGATGTAGATCGGTCCAAGCAGCAGGAAGACGATGAGAACGACTGCGACGACGACGAGTATTGTTACGAGCTTTTTCATTATCGGGCTCCTTCGTTCCGCTGCAGATTCATCAGCGGGATGAAGTTGTCGAGGTTCCTGTCGATCAACTCGGTCTCGGTGTCGGCCTGGAAAATCGTGTGCATCATTTCGTAGTACATTCGCGTTCTGGTAATCTCCGGATTCAGTTCCCACTCGATGAGGATCGAGTTGAACCGGGCGACGTCACCGCGCGCCCTGTTCACGCGCTCCGCGGCGTAACCGCGCGCGATCTCGATTTCCCGTGCGGCGTCACCGCGCGAACGTGGTATTTCGCGGTTACGGAGTTCGCGGCCTTCGTTGATCAACCGGTTCATGTCCTGAACCGCCATGTTGACGTCCTCGAAAGCGTCCTGAACGCGGCCGGCCGGCGGCACGATGTTCTGGAGTCTGACCTGCGTGACGTTTACTCCGAGCCCGAAGTTTCGGAACGACTGGTTCATGAGCTCCTGCGCCTCGAACTCGATGTTCGCGCGCGCGGCGCCGATGACTTCGAGAATCGCGCGGTCGCCGACGAGCTGGTTCACGACCGACTGCGAGATGTCGCGCAAAGTGCGCGTCTGGTCCTGAACGTTGAACAACCACGCGCGCGCGTCGGTGATCCGGTACTGGATGATCCACTCGACGTCGACGATGTTGAGGTCACCGGTCAACATGACCGACTCCTCCGGAAATCGACGGGGATCGTACTGCGTTCTGACTCCGGGTTGCGCGGTGCGGAATCCGAACGACATGTTCTGGATCACTTGCGTCGGCACGTTCAGGTTCTGTTCGATCCCGAACGGGAGTTTGAAATGAAGACCGGGGCCCGCGGTACGCGTGTAGCGGCCGAACATCAGAACGACGGCCTCCTCGGTCTGGTCTACGATGAAGAAACTCGACATCACGGTGGCGATGATCGCCACAACGACGATTATCAAGACCACGCCGCGTGGTTTTAGGTTAAACGGCATTTTTGCCGGGGAAACGTCCCGTTCGGCCATACGTCCTCCTTGTGGGGTATTCTTCGAAGGTACCTGACCTTGGTACAGTCGTCAAGGATAATCACCCGTTATTGACACCGAATCGTGCGAGAACCTATAGTGACACGATGAAAAAGCGACTAATCACCTCCGCCTTGCCGTACGTCAACAATATTCCGCACCTCGGGAACCTGATTCAGGTGCTTTCGGCCGACGTTTTTGCGCGCTTCTGTCGTGAGCGCGGCTACGAGACCCTCTACGTCTGTGGCACCGACGAGTACGGTACCGCGACCGAAACGCGCGCGCGCGAAGAGGGGATAACTCCAAAAGAGCTGTGTTCGCGCTACTACACGATCCACAAGGAAATTTACGACTGGTTCAACATCTCGTTCGACAAGTTCGGCCGAACGTCGACGCCCGAACAGACCGAGATAACGCAGGGAATCTTCCTGAAGCTGTACAAGAACGGATACATCAGCGAACAGAGCGTGCAGCAGCTGTACTCCGAAGAGTCGCAGATGTTCCTTGCCGACCGGTACGTGCGGGGCACGTGTCCACACTGCTCGTACGCCGAGGCACGCGGCGATCAATGCGAGAACTGCGGTAAACTGCTCGATCCGTCGGACTTGATCGAGCCGCGGAGTATGTTCGATAACTCGCGTCCGGTCCTGCGCGAGACGAAGCACCTTTACATCGACCTGCCGGCGATCCGGCCGATTCTTGAGAAATGGATCGCCGAAGCGAGTGTGAAAGGGTTCTGGGCGCACAACGCGGTCAAAATGACGCAGGCGTGGATCCGCGACGGGCTCAAGGAGCGGGCGATTACGCGCGACCTCAAGTGGGGCATCCCGGTTCCACTCGACGGCTTCCGCGAGAAGGTGTTCTACGTCTGGTTCGACGCTCCGATCGGGTACATCTCGATCACCGCGACGTATACGCCGGACTGGGAGTCGTGGTGGAAGAATCCCGACGAGGTCGAGTTGTTTCAGTTCATCGGGAAGGACAACATCCCGTTCCACACCGTGATCTTCCCGTCGTCGCTGCTCGGGAGTGGAGAGAACTGGACGATGCTCCACCACATGTCGTCGACCGAGTACATGAACTACGAGACCGGTAAGTTCTCGAAGAGCGCGGGGGTCGGCGTGTTCGGAAACGACGCGAAAGATACCGGGATACCGGCCGACGTCTGGCGCTTCTACATCTTCTACAACCGCCCCGAGACGTCCGATTATGTCTTCACGTGGCGTGAGTTCCAGGAGAAGACAAACGGCGAGCTGATCGGGAACCTCGGGAACCTCGTGAACCGCACGCTTACGTTCGTGCATCGGTACTACGACGGAAAGGTCGCGGCAGAAGGCGTGCAGTCGCCGTTCCGCACCGACGTCGCCGAACGCGAAGAGGCGATCACGGCTCACCTCGAGCGTGCGGAGCTACGCGACGCGTTCCGGAAGGTCTTCGCGCTCGCCTCGTACGGGAACAAGGCGTTTCAGGATTATGAGCCGTGGAAGAGACGCGCC
>PXBQ01000308.1 GCA_003566875.1 Spirochaetaceae bacterium
CGAAACTCGGGGACGTCGGGTCGAACGCGCCCGCCGCGCCGTGTGCGACCGAGAAATCACGCGCAAACGGCGCGATATCGCTCACGTAAATCCGGTCGATTCCCATTGCGAGCGCGGACAAAACGACGGTCTGCCCGATCGTACCGCCTCCGGTGACGAGCCCGACCTTGCCGCCGAGTTCTCCCGCACGAATCACCGCGTGCATACCGACAGCGAGCGGCTCGATGAGCGCACCCTCGCCGTAGCTCATGGCGTCGGGAACGTGAAAACAGCTTCTCGCCGGTGCGATCACGTACTCGGCAAACCCGCCGTGAAGATGCGGATAGCAGCTGGCGCTACCGTAGAACCGCATCGCCGAACACAGGTTGTAACGGCCGGACCTGCAGTAGCGGCACTTCCCGCAGTACAGGCCGGGCTCGACGGTCACCCGATCACCGAGTTTCACCGACTCGACTGCCGAGCCGTGTTCAACGACTTCACCGGAAAACTCGTGGCCGAGCGCGAACGGCTCTTTCGGGATAAAGTTGCCGATCTGAAAGTGTTGGTAGTAATGCATGTCGCTGCCGCAGATGCCGACGCGCTTGATGCGAATCTTCACCTCGTCGGGACCCGGTTTTGGGTCGGGAATCGTTTCCAATCTCATGTCTTTTGGACCGTGAAGAACAAACGCACGCATTTACTCGCTCCATGGCTGTGAATTGCGGAAAAGGCCGGCCGTCGTTCGACGACGGGAATTTTCCGGCGAACCACTGACTATCATACCTGAACCGGCAGTCCGACGCAAACAGTACGCGCGAATCGTGTAAAAAAAAGCCGATGCGCGCATGCGCGACGTCAGCGCGAAGCGGCGACGAGCGAAAAGTCCGCCTTCTTTTCTTCGATCGAGACGCGTCGTATCGCGACGCGGACCGGATCGCCGAGGCGGTATACTTTGCCGGTTTTTTGGCCTTGCAACTGGTAATTCTCCTTGTCGTACTCGTAGCGGTCGTCGATGAGTTCTGAGACGTGCACGAGGCCCTCGATGAGGTAATGCGTCAACTCGACAAAGATTCCGAACGATGTCACACCGGCGATCACTCCGTCGTACACCTGTCCAATCTTGTCTGCGAGGAACTCCATCGACTTCAGCTTCGTATACTCGCGCTCGGCGGCGACAGCGCTTTTTTCCCGGGTCGAACACGTCTCACATATCTCCGCGAGCGAGGAAGTAAGTTTCGCCGGAGCCTTCGGGCGCCCCGCGGCGGCGTATTTCTTGAGGAGGCGGTGGACGACCAGGTCGGGGTATCGGCGAATCGGCGACGTGAAGTGCGTGTACGCGTCGAACGCCAAACCGAAGTGCCCGATGTTTTCGGTGCTGTACACGGCCTTTGTCATCGTTCTGAGCGCGACTTTCTCGACGAAGTCCTTGAACGGTAGGTTCTCGATGATGTCGAGCAGCTTCCTGTAGTCGTCCGGTGTGAGATCGCCATCGACCGGATACGAGATACCGAGGCGTTCGAGCAGCGTCAGGAACGCGCGGACGTCGGCATCCTCCGGTTTCTCGTGGACGCGGTAAACGAAAGGAAAAACCGGAGAACCGGACTTCTGTTTCCGCTTGAACACGCTCCGGGCACGTCCGGAACTTTCGTTGTTCCTCGTGATGATGTGCCGCGCGACGGTCCTGTTCGCTATCAACATGAACTCCTCGATCAACCGGTTCGCATCGAGACGCTCGCTCGGACGGACCTCGTACGGGATCCCGTTCTCGTCGAGTGAGATAACCGGCTCGGTGCTGTCAAAATCGACGCTGCCGGTTTGTTCACGCCGGCGGCGTAGAATCGTACTCAACATCATCATGTGATGAATCGTTCGCGCGAGTGGATCGGCCGCGCCGTCGATGATGTCTTCCACCTGCCGGTACGTGAAACGCCGCGTGCTGCGTATCACGGTCTCGGCGATACGGTACTCGCGGACTTCGCCGCGTGAGTCTATCGACATGATCACGCTGAACGCGGGTCTGTCCTCGTTCGCGCGCAGGCTACAGAGATCGTTCGAGAGCCGTTCGGGAAGCATCGGGATAACGTCGCGCACGAAATAAACCGAGGTGCCGCGCTTCGCAGCCTCGAGGTCGATCGGCGTTCCCTCTTCGACGTAATGGCTGACGTCGGCGATATGCACTCCGAGTTCGAAGAATCCGTTCGGGAGCTGTTCGAGTGAAACCGCGTCGTCAAAATCCTCGGCTTCGTCGGGATCGATCGTGACGCAGACGGCGGTACGGAGGTCCTCTCGGCGGGCGATCTCTTCGCGCGTCAAGCCCGACTTGAGCTTCCCGAGCGCGTTCTCTACGTCTTTCGGGAACTCCATAGTGAGGTTGTGCGCGCGTGCTACGACGCGCGCGTCGATTCCCGGATCCGATGGCCGCCCGAGAACTTCAAGAACTCGTCCGATCGGCGATTCAGCCGGATCGTCCCAGCTCACGAGTTCCGCGACGACAATCTGCCCGTCTTCGGGGCTCGCTTTTCCGCGCGTGGGTTTTTCGTCACCGCGAGGAATCGTGAGAGGTTTGTTTATCCTTTCGTCCTCGGGCATCACGACCGCGTATCCGTCCTTGCGCTTGAATATGCCGACAATCTCCACGTTCGCGCGGTTTGTGACCTCGACTATGCGGCCGACCGGGTTCTTATCGGCGGGTTCTCGGAGGATCTCGGCGACAACCGAGTCACCGTCGAGCGCAGTGAAAAGGTTCTCATACGGCACGAAAATATCGCGCGTCTCGGCCATCTCGACAAAGCCGAACCCACGCGACGTTACGGTGAGTTTGCCCGACACGGTCCGGCCGTTTCCGGTTGTGGGGCTCGTGCGCCGCTTTCGTGGCGCCGATTTGGCCGCGGCGGGTTTCGGTGACGGTGGTTTCTTGGCCGCCGTTTTACTTTTCGGAGAGCGGGTCTGCGGACGGCTTTCGGCCTGCGCGGTCTCCGTTGCCGGGGGCTTCGCGGCGGTCTTGTCCTCTGACGGTTTGCGCGCAGGTCGGCGGCGACGCGGCTTCCGTTTTTTGGGTTCTTCCGAGTTCGGTGTTTTCTCTGTCATTGGTTTTCCTTCTATCGGCCCGAGTATCGGCCCGAGGGCGTTTTTGATGGGCGGTGGTTTGACTGTGTACACACAATGATACACTGAATTTCGAATCGCGATAAGCCGTCAGACCAATGTTGAAGGACCGCTCTCGGATTGTGGCGGATTTTCCCGTGTTTGACCACGGCGGATTAGCCGCTATAATCCGGGAAGATGGATACGCTACTGCTCGGGCTCAACGCACGTTATAGCCATACTAACCTCGCGCTGTTGTATCTCCGAAACGAGATCCGGGCTGCGGGGCACGCCGCGCGTATACTCGAGTTCGACACGACGACGCGGAGACAGGACATCCTCGAGACCGTCGCGCTCACGCGGCCCCGTGTTATCCTGATTTCGGTCTACATCTGGAACGGGCCGCTTGTCACAGCTTTGTTACCTGACTTCCGGATGCTACTCCCGTCGGCGGTTATTATCCTGGGAGGCCCCGAGGTCTCCTACCCCGCCGACGAGTGGCTCGAGCGCTACCCTGAAGTCGACGTGGTCGTCGTCGGCCCCGCGGAAGAGGCGGTCAGACGTCTCGCCGAGAACGGGTTCGGCGTCGAGTACGACGAGAGAATTCTCACGGTGCCGAACAGACCGTTCTCGGAGGTGCCGTTTCCGTACCTCGAAGAGGATTTTCCGGGCCTGTCGCACAAGTACGTGTACTATGAGTCGAGCCGCGGATGCCCGTGCACATGCGCGTACTGCGTTTCAGGGCGGGCCGACCAGGCGCCCGATTACCGTGACGTCGCAACGACGACGGCCGAACTCGAGCGCATTATCGAGCACGAGAGACTCTGGCCCGACCCTCCGATCGTGAAATTCGTCGATCGAACGTTCAACGCACGCCCCGCCCGCGCCCGCGAGATCTGGCGGTTCCTCGCACACGCCGAGACACGCGCGACGTTTCACTTCGAAATTCACCCGGCCTTCCTGACCGACGAGGATTTTTTGGTGCTCGCCAGTGCTCCCGCCGGCAGGTTTCAGTTTGAGATCGGCATCCAGTCGGTCCATCCGGCGACGCTTTCGGGCATAGGACGGAGAACCGTGTGGGAAACCGCGCGTACACGAGTCGCGCGTATCATCGAGCTCGGAACGATCGCGGTCCACCTCGATTTGATCGTCGGATTACCCGGAGAGGGCCTGGATGAGATCGCCCGTTCGATCGACGAAGTGATCTCGCTCAAACCGAAACGATTCGACGTCGGATTCCTGAAGAGTCTCCCAGGAACCGAAATTCGCGAGCGCGCCGAAGAGAACTCTCAAATAGCGATGCACGATGCGCCGTACCAGGTTCTCGCGAACGCGTGGCTTACGCTCGCAGAGTTCTCGCGGCTGCGGAGGATCGAGCAGGTGATAGACGCGGTCTGGAACACAAACCGCCTCGAGACGGAGATAGATCGCCTCGCTGAGTCCTGCGGTGGATACTTCGCGGCATTCTGTGCGGCGGCGGACCATGCGGCAGAGGTAGGGTACAATCTATCAACACGGCAGAAGAACAAGGTCCAGGCGTTCCTTCAATCGACGATGTCGTGTATTCTACCCCTCTATGACCACGAGAAAGAACAAAAGAATGACGTTTGACTGCCATATGCATACCCCACTCTGCGGGCACGCTCACGGCGAACCGGACGAGTACGTAAGAGCCGCTCACGAGAAAGGGATAGACCTCATCACGTTCACGTGCCATACACCGATGGCAGATTCGGCGTTCGGGACCCAGAAGACGCGCATGACCGAACAAGACCTTCCCCGGTACAAGGAAATGGTGTCCAAAGCCCGCGAACTCGGGGCAGGGCTCGGCGTCTCGGTCTTGTTCGGGATCGAAGCGGAAGTGTCGGCCGATCAACACGCGATGGACTCGATGGACGAAGTGCTCGATCGATGGGAATTCGACTTCGTGCTCGGGTCTCTGCATCACCAGCTTCCCGCGTACCGCAATACGCTCGCGCACCGCAACCTCGGAGACGACGCGATGATCATCGAGGACTACTTCTCGACGCTCACGACCGCCGCTGCGACCGGACGGTACGACAGTTTTGCGCATCCCGACCTCATCCGGATCTACGGTACCGTTAAACCGTTCGATCCACGCGAGTACGAGACCGTGATTAGAGAGTTCCTCGCAAGCGCGGCCGAACACGGGATCTGCATCGAGGTGAACACGAGCGGTTGGACAAAAGGTGTATTCGAGGTGCACCCGGCGCCAATCATTCTGAGTTGGGCGGCCGAGTCCGGAACCGACCTCACAATCGGTTCAGACTCGCACAAACCGGAGTCGGTTGGCCGGTTCTTTGACCGTGCGTACGACCTCGTCGCGCAAGCCGGGTTCGAGTCGATCTGCTACTTCGAGGCCGGGATGAAAAAACGCGTCAGTTTAACCGATATGGTTTTTGCCGTGGGTCCAATCGCGCCGAAAACCTCGCGTGAGAAAGCCGGATGATCGGTATCGCGGAGTTCTTCCAGAAGTACCGGGTCAACGCCGAGGCGTTTCACGCCGCGGGCTTGTCGTGGCAGAACCTGAACCAGATTACCGATGACTACGCGCGTATCACGCCCGCGCTCGAGAACGTCGGCCGGTACATCGTCGAGGCAATCCTCAAGTGCCCGCGTGTTCACTCGATCAAGTACCGGCTCAAAGACCCCGAACACCTGATCGAGAAAATCATCCGCAAGACGATCCACGATCCGGCGCGAGACATCACCGCCGAGAACTACCGGCAGTCGATAACCGACCTCGTCGGGATCCGCGCGCTGCACCTTTTCAAGGAAGACTGGGTTTTTGTGCACGAGTATATCCGCGATACGTGGCACTTGGCCGAGAAGCCGACCGCGTACGTGCGCGCGGGCGACTCCGAGAAGATCGTGCAGTACTATCGCGATAACGAGTGCGAGGTACGCGAACACAGGTTCGGCTATCGGTCGGTGCATTACCTCGTCGAGACGAAACCCGACCGCGAACAACACGTGGTCGAGATACAGGCGCGAACCGTGTTCGAGGAGGGATGGGGCGAGATCGATCACGTGATCAGTTACCCGTACCACACCGAGAACGAACTGCTGGTCCGCCTCTCGTCGGTTCTGAACCGGCTCGCGGCGAACGCGGATGAACTCGGCTCGTATATGCGATATCTGAAGTCGCGCACCGACGCGATGGAGACGCAGTTCACCGAGACGATCTCCGAGAAGAACTCGCTGATCGAGAAACTCGAAAACCGAATCGATCGGCTCGAGATCGCGGCCGAGGAGAAAGAGGCGCTCAGGTCCGACCTGACTCGTCTCGGAAGCGCCGCCTCCGAACGCGTCGAGCTCGCGGCGGACTATCCGTGGCTCGAGCACCTGATCGAGTCGAACCTCTTCAAGGGTATCGCGGATCGGATCAGCACGATCGTGAACTCCGATCAATTTCAGCAAATTGAACTCACCGACGAAGACATGCGAATGTTGTCGCGCGCACAGAAGGATCTTATGCGGCTGATGAACGACCCCAAAGGCGTGGAGCTCATGATGCGCGAACAACCGCTCCGCAAGCTCATCGAGAAAGCACAAGACGCACACGACGCGAAAGACGGCGGCGCCGCCCGCTGAACGCCGGAGCGAGTTTGCACTTAAGGCGCGCCTTTTGGTATAATCATCTCATACCCGTCGGCGCC